>NZ_JBCPDP010000003.1:0-272364 GCF_040915385.1 Coprococcus sp. RTP21204st1_G4_RTP21204_210225
CGATTGCTCCATCATTATACAGCTTAAGCAACAAGATGGATAATTCCTTACTGGCTGTAAGGGATATTAACCATAAATATATTGTAGTAGGTTAGAATTACAATCCTAAAAATTTGAGTTTTGCAAATTTAATAAATAGTTTTTGGTCTGCCAAACAAATCTAATTGGCGCCAAAAAACGCCAAGCGTTTTTCGCGCCCTTTGGCGCATTTGTCCCATCGTGCACCGCACGATAGGACAAACAGCCGACACCCATTGAAAAATGTAGCCAGGAAGCGAAATATATTCGCTAAGCAGGTCATCGAAAACGCCGGCACTTAGCAAGACCGAGCGCAAGCGAAGGTCGCGCTTAGTACCGCTGCGTTTCCGGACTAGCCGAATAAACGTCCACCGGACGTTTATTTAGGCATGCAAAGCAAGCGCGAGCGGGCCTGCGTGCGAATATATTTCGCTTCCGGGCGGACCCTTATTCAACAAGGAGGCAAACATGTACTACCCATATTATTTTGATCCAACTTATTTCCTTGTCATCATCGGCGTCATCATCTGCGCCCTTGCATCCGCCAAAGTGAATTCCACCTACGCCAGGTACGATCAGGTTCGCAACCACGCCGGGATCACCGGTGCGATGGCTGCGGAGCAGATCCTCAGGATGGAAGGAATTTATGATGTACAGGTGATGAGAGTAAGTGGAAAACTGACCGATCATTACGATCCAGCGAACCATGTACTGCGGCTTTCAGATTCCACCTACGGTTCGACATCGGTTGCGGCACTTGGAGTTGCAGCACATGAATGTGGACACGCGATCCAGCATGCAAGGCATTATGTACCGCTGACAATACGCGGAGCACTTGTTCCGGTGGCGAATTTTGGATCCGGGATTTCATGGCCGCTGATCATAATGGGATTATTTATCAGAGGAGAAATGTCTACATTGTTTATCAATCTTGGGATCCTGATGTTTTCATTGGCAGTGCTGTTCCAGATCATCACGCTTCCGGTAGAGTTTAATGCATCGGGAAGAGCACTTAAAATCCTGAAAAATTCAGGCATGCTATATGAATCAGAAGTACGTGAGGCAAGAAGTGTTCTTACAGCGGCAGCGCTTACCTATGTGGCGAGTGCAGCATCTGCACTTCTGCAGCTTTTAAGAATACTGATCCTGACAGGAGGAAGAAGAAATGACGACGAATAACCAGGGAGTAGGTACAAGAGAACTTGCACTGATGATCCTGCTGGAAATCGAGCGTGGAGAGAAAAGTCATATCGTGCTCAGACAGGTGCTGGAAAAATATCAGTATCTGTCCAAGCAGGACCGTGCATTTCTGACCAGGCTTGCAGAAGGGACAACAGAGCGGAGGATAGAACTGGACTATATTATCAACCAGTTTTCAAAAGTAAAGACAGAAAAAATGAAACCGGTAATCCGCAATATCCTGCGCTGTGCGGTCTATCAGATCAAATACATGGATCAGGTTCCGGATTCGGCAGCATGCAATGAAGCAGTCAACCTTGCTATCCGGAAAGGCTTTAAGAACCTGCGGGGATTTGTAAATGGGGTACTTAGAAATATCGCGCGAAACATTGATAAGATTGCGTATCCGGAGAATACAGAAGAATTTCTCTCAATAAAGTATTCCATGCCACAATGGATCATCCGTATGTGGGTGAGAGATTATGGAGAAGAGAAGACGAAATACATCCTGGAAGGTTTTTATAAAGAACGTGCAACAACAATCCGGATCAATGGAAATGCAACCACCAAAGAAGAGCTGATCAGAGAGCTGACAGGAGAAGGCATTCAGGTAAAAGAACATCCGCTTCTTGCGTCTGCGCTTCTGATCTCAGGCTATGATTATCTGGCAGCAATCCCGGCGTTCCGGGAAGGAAAATTCCAGGTACAGGATGCAGCTTCGATCATGGTAGCAGAACAGGCAGGAATCAAAGAAGGAGATTACATACTGGATGTGTGCGCGGCACCGGGAGGAAAAGCGCTCCATGCGGCACAGATCCTTAATGGGACAGGTATGGTAGAGGCAAGGGATCTGACAGAGATGAAGGTAGAGCTGATTCGGGAAAATATTTCACGGATGGGATTTGAAAATATCCGTGCAGTGCAGCAGGATGCAACCTGCTTCGATGCGGACTCTGAGGAAAAAGCAGATGTTCTGATTGCGGATCTTCCGTGTTCCGGTCTTGGTGTCCTTGCGAAGAAGACTGATCTGAAGTATAAGATGAACCCGGAGACGGAGACTGAAGTTGCAGCACTTCAGAGAGAAATCCTGGATACGGTCTGCCGATATGTGAAGCCGGAGGGAACACTGATGTACAGCACCTGTACGATCAGCAGGACAGAGAATGAGGAAAACGCCGGATGGTTTGCCGAAAAACATCCGGAATTTGACCTGGAATGGGAAAAACAGATTTTCCCGTCTGATATAACCGATGGTTTCTATATTGCTAAATTTATCCGGAGGGGCAGATAATGGAAAAAAAAGATATCGCTTCGTATTCATTTGAAGAGTTACAAGAAGAAATGCTGGCGATTGGAGAAAAAGGATTCCGTAGTCGACAGATTTATTCCTGGATCCATGAAAAGCTGGTGGATGATTTTGAAGAAATGACCAATCTTCCAAAAACTTTACGCCAGAAACTGGAAGCAGCATACGAAATACGAAGAGTCGAAATGGAAAAAAGACAGATTTCAAAGATTGACGGGACCAATAAATTCCTGTTTTGCCTGAAAGACGGGAATATGGTAGAAAGTGTTCTGATGAAATATAAACATGGCAATTCGGTATGCATATCCTCGCAGGTTGGCTGCCGGATGGGATGCCGTTTCTGTGCATCAACACTGGACGGGCTGGAACGAAACCTGACACCGTCAGAGATGTTAAGACAGGTTTACCAGATCCAGAAGATCACTGGCGAGAGAGTTTCTAATATTGTGATCATGGGAACCGGAGAACCGCTGGATAATTATGACAATTTTCTGAAATTCATTCACATGGTCAGTGATGAGCACGGGCTCAATATCAGCCAGAGAAATATCACGGCGTCTACCTGTGGAATTGTACCGAACATCCGGAGACTTGCAGAAGAAAAGCTGCAGATCACGCTGGCACTTTCCCTGCACGGTTCCAACCAGGAAAAGAGAAGATCGCTGATGCCGGTGGCAAATAAATACGAGCTTCATGAGGTTCTGGAAGCGTGTGATTATTATTTTGAAAAAACCGGACGGAGGATCACTTTTGAGTACAGCCTGGTTCACGGCGTAAACGATACACCGGAGGATGCAAAAGAGCTGATGGGAATCTTAAAAGACAGAAACTGCCATTTAAACCTGATTCCGGTGAACCCGATCAAGGAGAGAAACTACGAAAAACCGGACAAAAAAAGTGCCGAGAATTTCAAAAATAAACTTGAAAAAAACGGGATAAATGTTACTATAAGAAGAGAAATGGGCTCAGATATAGACGGAGCCTGTGGACAGTTACGGCGCAAGACGATGCAAGGAGTATAAAATATGAAAATATTCTCTATGACAGATGTTGGAAGAAAACGTGAAATGAACCAGGATTACGTGTTTGCCACAGATGAGTCATTAGGTACGCTGCCGAATCTTCTGGTAGTAGCCGATGGAATGGGTGGACACAAGGCAGGCGATTTTGCGTCAAAATATACGGTGGAAGTTCTGAAAGAAGAACTGAAGCATACATTAAAGGATGGGCCGGAAGAGATTTTAAAAGATGCGGCTCAGACAGCGAACCACAAGCTGATCGAGAAAGCAGATGAAGACATTAATCTGGAGGGGATGGGAACCACTCTGGTTGCGGCAACTGTGATCGATCATACACTTTATTTTATAAATGTAGGTGACAGCCGTCTGTATCTTCTGAATAAGGATATCAGGCAGCTTTCCAGAGACCATTCCCTGGTAGAAGAGATGGTTCGTCTGGGAGGAATCAATGAGGAAGAGGCAAGACATCATCCGGATAAGAATATCATTACCAGAGCAATTGGAGTAAAAGAGGATGTAGAGGTGGATTTTTATGAATTCAGCCTCAAAAAGGGAGATATCATCCTGATGTGTTCCGATGGACTCAGTAATATGATAGAGGATGAAGAAATTTTTGCGATAGTTAAAGGGGCAAGAGATATCGTAGAAGCCGGTCAGAATCTGATTGACCGGGCGAATGAGAACGGGGGCAATGACAATATCAGTGTTGTTCTTGCAGAACCGTTTTCTGATGAGGTGAGTATATGGTAAAAGACGGGATTTATTTAAGTGGCCGTTATCAGGTTCTGAGCAAGATCGGAGCCGGTGGAATGGCGGATGTATATAAGGCGAAGGACTGTATGCTGAACAGATATGTCGCAGTGAAAGTCCTGAAAAAAGAATACAGGGAAGATGAAAACTTTGTAAAGAAATTCCGGTCAGAAGCACAGGCAGCAGCAGGGCTTCTGAACCCGAATATTGTCAATGTATATGATGTAGGGGAGGATCGAGGACTCTATTATATGGTCATGGAGCTGGTAGAAGGAATCACTCTGAAAGAATATGTGCATAAAAAAGGAAAGCTTTCTTCCAAGGAAGCGATTAGTATTGCAATTCAGATGTGTACCGGTATTGAGGCAGCTCACAATCATCACATCATACACAGAGATATCAAACCGCAGAATATTATCATTTCCAAAGAAGGAAAGGTAAAGGTTACGGATTTTGGTATTGCAAAGGCGACAACATCGCAGACAGTCAGCACCAGTGCAATGGGATCGGTACACTATGTATCTCCGGAGCAGGCACGGGGCGGCTATTGTGATGAGAAGAGTGATATCTATTCTGCAGGTATCACCATGTATGAGATGGTGACCGGAAGGGTTCCTTTCGATGGCGATTCTACTGTTTCGGTTGCAATGAAGCATTTACAGGAGAATATTACCCCGCCTTCTGAGTATGCACCGGATTTATATCCGGCGCTGGAGAAGATTATTCTCAAGTGTACACAGAAGAGCGCGGAAAGACGTTACCAGAGTGCCGGAGAACTGATCCAGGATCTGAAGAGGGCGTTGGTCGATCCGAGTGGCGAATTTGTAGATATGGTTCCGATCCGGAGTATGGGAGATACGGTGATGATCTCGCCGGAGCGGATGGCACGTATGAAAAAGCGTCAGGGCGATGGTTATGATGACGAAGAGTATGATGATGGCTATGACGATGAAGAATATGACGAAAATGATGACTATGATGAGGATGACGAAGAGGATAATTATAACGGGGGCAGACGCGGTAACAGTAAAAATGGCGTAGATCCGAAGATGAACAAGATGATGAAGATCCTCATGGTTGCAGTTGCAGTGATCGTTGCATTTGCGCTGATTTTCCTGATCGGCAAAGCAGCAGGTGTGTTCGGTAAGCGTTCAGACAGTCAGATTTCAGTTTCCAATGAGATTGAAGTGCCAAATCTGGTCGGACAGCCGCAGAATGTTGCAGAGACGATGTGCGAAAAGAAGCAGCTGAAGCTGGAAGTAGAATCCGAGAAAGCATCAGATAAGGCAGCAGGTACGATTATTGAGCAGAAGACAAAAGCAGGAAAGAAAGTCAAGAAAAATACGGTGATCAAGGTTGTAATAAGTTCAGGACCGGAAAAGATCATGATCCAGAGTGTAGAGGGAATGGATGAAGATGCAGCCAAGAAAGCACTGATCAAACAGGGCTTTACGAGCAAGAACATTACTGTTACCAGTGAATACAGCAGTGATGTTGAAAGTGGAAAAGCTACAAGGACTGATCCGGCAGAGGGAACAGAGGTATCTGCTGACTCTAAAATCACACTGTATATCAGTAAAGGTGAAAAACAGCCGGACAAGGTGTCAGTTCCGCCAATTGTGGGAATGTATGTAAATGATGCGGTATCTACACTGAGTGCAAGCGGATTGTCCGATGGCGGAACGAGCAGTGAAGAATATTCAGATGATTATGCAGAAGGTATGATTATCCGTCAGAGCACAGATGCCGGAACGAAGGTGGCTGAAGGAACAAGTGTGAGTTATGTTGTCAGCAAAGGACCAAAGCCTGCAGATCAGGTGAAGGTACCAACTCTGACAGGAAAGACACTTGGAGATGCGATTTCAGCACTGAATGCCAGAAATCTGACTTATACAGAAGTTGATATTGACAGTGCAGAACCATCTGGAAAAGTTGTAAAAGTTGATCCGGGAGAAGGTACATCGGTAGATGTAGGAACTGCGATCACACTGTATGTAAGCAATGGCTCACAGGCAAGCAGTGGATCCGACAGTAACAATTCGGGCAGCAATAATTCCGGTAACAACTCAAATAACGGCAACAATACAGGAAATTAAAAGGACTGTTTTATGCAGGGAAGAATTATAAAAGGGATTGCAGGATTCTACTACGTTTATGACGTAGTAGAATCTGTCATTTATGAATGTAAAGCAAAAGGAATTTTCCGTAAGGAGAAGATTAAACCACTGGTCGGAGATCTGGTAGAATATGAGATCTTAGATGCAGAAGAGAAGACCGGTAATATCATCCGGATCCTTCCAAGGAAGAATGAACTGATCAGACCGGCAGTGGCAAATATTGATCAGGCACTGGTTGTATTTGCAGTGAAGAAGCCGGATCCGCATTTTAATCTGCTGGACAGGTTTCTGGTTATGATGGAGCGGCAGGAGATTCCGGTTATTATCTGTTTCAACAAGAAGGATATTGCAGATGAGCCGGAAATCGAGTCTCTGGAGAAGACTTATGAGGCTTGTGGGTACCGTGTGATCTTTGCAAGTGCCAGAGAAGGAGAAAATATTCTGGAGATTAAAGAGGCACTAAAAGGAAAGACAACAACTGTTGCCGGACCTTCAGGAGTTGGAAAATCCTCTCTGATCAACTGTCTTCAGGAAAATGTCAATATGGAGACCGGAAGTATCAGCAGAAAGATCGAGCGGGGAAAACATACTACCCGCCATTCAGAACTGATCCCGATCGACGAGGATTCCTATATCATGGATACACCGGGATTTTCGTCACTGTATACCAATGATTTTGGCAAGGAAGAATTGAAATATTATTTTCCGGAGTTTGATCAGTATCAGGGAGGCTGCAGGTTTCAGGGGTGTAATCACATCAGTGAACCGGGGTGTCTGGTAAAAGAGGCTCTGGAAGAGGGAAAAGTGCATCAGGTGCGGTATGAAGATTATTGCGAGATGTATCGGGAACTGGAACAGAAGGAAAAAAGGAGGTACTAAAATGGAATATAAATTATCACCATCTATTTTATCGGCAGATTTTTGTAATCTGGAAGAAGGTATCCGCCAGACAGAGGAAAATGGAGCGGTATATTTACATTTTGATGTGATGGATGGCGTGTTCGTACCGAGTATTTCTTTTGGAATGCCTGTGCTTGCATCAATCAAACCGGCGGTAAAGCAGGTGATAGATACGCATCTGATGATCACGGAACCAATCCGTTATGTGGAAGCATTTGCAGAGGCAGGAGCGGATATTCTTACTGTACATTATGAAGCATGCAAGGATATACGTGCGACTCTGGACAAGATCAAAGCGTGTGGCATGAAGACAGGACTGGCAATTTCACCGGATACACCGGTGGAGGTCCTGAAGGAATTCCTTGGTGAAGTGGATATGTTCCTTGTGATGACAGTCCATCCGGGATTTGGCGGACAAAAGCTGATTTCTGAGATGCTGGATAAGGTCAGAACACTTAGGGCAATGCTGAATGAACGTGGACTTGAGACTGATGTCCAGGTTGACGGAGGAATTTATGCATTCAATGTGAAAGAAGCACTGGATGCGGGAGCAAATGTGATTGTTGCGGGATCAGCTGTATTCAAAGGGAATGCAGGAGAAAACACAAGAGAATTGATGGAGATTTTAAAGAATTATGAGTAAGACAGTCATTATCAGTGGGGGAATGCTTGACGAGGGATTTGCAGAGAAGGTTCTTGAAGCAAATCCGGAGGCTTATATTATCGCAGTAGATAAGGGGCTTGAGTATCTGTATAACCATAAGATTGAGCCTCAGTATATTGTTGGGGATTTTGACAGTATTGATCCAAAGGTGATTGATTACTATCGCAAGGAGACGAATATTCCGATCCGGGAATATAATCCGGTTAAGGATGCGACGGATACAGAGATTGCTCTTCGGCTGGGAATTACATTGGGAAGCAAAGAGATGATCCTTCTTGGGGCAACCGGTGGAAGAATCGATCATTTGTGGGCGAATGTCCAGACACTTAGTGTGGCATGTGATGCTGGAGTAAATGCCTGCATTCTGGATGAAAAAAATAAAATCTGGGTAACGAATAAATCCTGTGTGCTGAAAAAGTCAGAAGCATACGGACCATATCTTTCTGTATTTTCTTTGGAAGGCGAGATTTATGATTTCAGTTTGGAGGGTACGAAATGGCCGCTCAATCATCATGATCTGATGCCGTGCGACAGTCTGACGGTGAGCAACCAGTTTGTGGATGATGAAGTGAAGATCAGTTTTGTAAATGGTCGGATTGTTATTATGGAAACGAAAGACTGATAAGAGATGTATAAGAAGAGAAAAGCCAGATATCATTCGAAAATGGTATCTGGTTTTTTTGCGTAAAAGGTACTAGGTGTCTGAGATGAGTACTTTTTTGATTATAAAGCCGGATTTTGAAAAAATCACGAATCTGAAAAAGGGTCGGACACAATCCGGCAACATGCTGCAGGGAGTGCATCCGAAAGTGGCATAAAATGCGGTCGGGCAAGGAACTAAGTCAGGTGCTTATGGAGCGTCATCTTAAATAAGAAGGCAATTCGCAGCTCTCATAAACAGGGTATGTCAACAGCAGTATCTCTTATCGGCGGAAAATGGAAACTGCTGATTTTGCGTAACTTGAAAGAGCGTCCATGGAGATTCAATGAGCTACAACGAAGTATAGATGGTATTTCACAAAAGGTTTTGACAGATAGTTTAAGACAAATGATGAGTGATGGGCTGGCATATCGCCACGATTACCATGAGCAGCCACCGAGAGTTGAATACGGCTTAACGGAACTTGGAACAAAAATGCTTCCAATTGTTAATTCACTTGCTGACTTTAGTAACTACTATAAATCAATTATTGAACAGAATTAAGGACGTTAGTATTTGAAAAGCTTGAACA
This sequence comes from Coprococcus sp. RTP21204st1_G4_RTP21204_210225, assembly GCF_040915385.1. Classification (NCBI taxonomy): domain Bacteria; kingdom Bacillati; phylum Bacillota; class Clostridia; order Lachnospirales; family Lachnospiraceae; genus Coprococcus; species Coprococcus sp. RTP21204st1_G4_RTP21204_210225. The sequence continues at coordinate 9,186 of NZ_JBCPDP010000003.1, forward strand.
ATTCCAGTTTGATGGAGAAAGCAAAAATCAGTCATGCCCTTTATCATATAGTTTCTGTATATTTTTTGGAAGTTTGTCAGGCAACATGGCATTTATAGCATCTTCGTTACCATCTTTCATTGCTGTTTCGTAATACCAGCACTTGAATTTTAAGAGGGAGAGAGTTTTTTGAAGTTCCTGAATTTCAGTTTCAACAGCTGATTTTCTGGTTTCAAATAATTCTTTCCTTTTTTCATAGCTGGAGCTGCCTTCAGATACCCAGATAAAAAATTGCTTTATATCTTTTATCTCAAGACCGGATTTCTTCAGACATTCAATGATACGAAGTGCTTCTAATTCATTATCGCTGAAATAACGGATATTTCCCTTACGTTCCAGATTAGGGAAAAAGCCTTCCTTGTCATAATACCTTAATGTAGAAACAGGAAGATTAAACATTGCAGAGACCTGACCGATTGTATACATAAAAAACCTTCTTTCAAATTTATACTTGACCTAAAGTTAACTTTAGGTTGTAAGATATTTATATCATATACTATTGTTAGTGTAATTACAAGAAATTTTGCATATGGAGGATGTTAAATATGTTAAAAACAGAAAAATTAAAGCTGGTATCTGAATGGGATAAAACTTTTCCACAGAGTGAAAAAGTAGACCATAAGAAAGTGACATTTGTAAATCGTTATGGAATCACACTTGCCGCAGATTTGTATAAACCGAAAAATGCATCTGGGAAATATCCTGCGATTGCCGTAAGCGGACCATTTGGGGCAGTCAAAGAACAGTGTTCCGGATTATATGCACAGACAATGGCTGAAAGAGGATATTTAACAATTGCATTTGACCCTTCTTTTACGGGGGAAAGTGGAGGCTATCCAAGATTTATGGCTTCTCCAGATATTAATACAGAAGATTTTATGGCTGCTGTTGATTTCCTTTCTGTTCGGGAAGATGTGGATCCGGATAAAATAGGAATCATTGGAATCTGCGGCTGGGGTGGAATGGCTCTTAACGCAGCTGCGTTGGATACAAGAATAAAAGCAACCGTTGCTTCTACCATGTATGATATGGCAAGAGTAAATGCGAATGGATACTTTGATTCTGAGGACAGTGAAGAAGCACGTTATGCAAAGAAACAGTCACTGAATACCCTCAGGACAGAAGAATACCGTAAAGGCGAATATTCAAGAGGCGGTGGTTGTGTTCCCCTTCCGGTTCCGGAAGATGCACCTTTCTTCGTAAAAGATTACAGTGAGTATTATAAAGGCAGATGTTATCATAAAAGGAGCCTGAATTCAAATGATGGCTGGAACAGTATTGGATGTATGTCATTTATGAATCAGCCAATATTAAAGTACAGTAATGAAATCAGAAGTGCAGTCCTTATCGTTCATGGAGAAAAAGCACACAGCTATTATTTTGGAAAAGATGCTTATGAAAATATGATCAAGAACAGCAAGTACACATCCAATAAAGAACTGCTGACAATTCCGGGAGCTGTTCATACAGATCTATACGATAATCCGGATGTAATCCCATTTGACAAAATTCAGAAATTTTTTAAAGAAAACGGAGTTGGTTAATTATGACGAGTGAAGAATATTTGAGTAATATGAAGCCCGGATATATCGTAGATGGTGGAAGTGAAGAACATCTGGTTATGCATGAGCTGTCTCAAAGGGCATTAAAGATAACGATGGAGCTGAATAACAAATATCATACAAAAGAAGAAATTATACAGCTTATGTCGGAACTTACCGGACAAAAAATAGATGAAAGTTTTGGAATGTTTCCTCCGTTTTATACAGACTGCGGACGAAATATCCATATAGGTAAAAATGTTTTTATTAATGCAGGATGTAAGTTTCAGGATCAGGGTGGTATTTATATAGAGGATGGAGTCCTGATTGGACATAATGCAGTATTGGCAACGATCAATCATATGGAAGATCCCGAGAAAAGAGCAGGTATGATATTTCAGCCGATTCACATCGAAAAAAAAGTGTGGCTTGGAGCAAATGTAACGGTTCTTCCGGGGGTTACGATTGGTGAAGGTTCGGTCATTGCAGCCGGAGCAGTTGTAACAAAAGATGTTCCGGCCAATATGATTGCGGCAGGAGTGCCTGCGAAAGTTATACGGAAGGTTAAAAAAGACACTGAAAAAGGAGAAATTTAATCATGGCAAAAAAAGTATTGATCATATCGACAAGTCTTCGAGGAGGCAGCAATTCTGATATACTTGCAAATGAGTGTGCAAAGGGAGCAAAAGAAGCCGGGCATGATGTGGAACTTCTTTCTTTGAAAGGAAAAGATATAAAATATTGTATCGGTTGTCTATCCTGTCAGAGGAATGGGATGTGTGTACTGAAGGATGATGTTGCAGATATTATGGCAAAAGTAAAGGATGCGGAGGTCATTGTCTATGCAACACCAATTTATTACTATGAGATGTGTGGCCAGATGAAAACACTTCTTGATAGATTGAATCCTTTATATTCGACAGATTATTCATTCAGAGATATTTATATGATTGCAACTGCTGCTGAGAATGATGAAAGTGCATTTGAAAAAGCCTACAATGGTCTGCAAGGCTGGGTAGACTGTTTTGAAAAGGCTTCCTTGAAAGGCATGGTCGGTGGCGGTGGAATTGATGCTGCAAATATAGCTGCAAGCCATGCTGATGTGATGAAAAAAGCATATGAACTTGGAAAGAAATTATGAGTTTGAAAAGAGTACTGTTATTTAGTCTGTGTATATTAGTTTTATCTGGGCTTGTAGGATGTAGAGAAACAGAAATTACCGTCAAATCGGCGATGGATGATGAGAAAGAATACATGAAGTTATAATTTTAACGACACTGAAATCCCGGTTATATGGGAAGATAATCAGACTGTGCAAGAACTTATGGAAGAAGCAGGCAAAGGTGATATCGTAGTGCAGATGTCTATGTATAGTGACAATGAGCAGGTTGGTTCTCTGGGAAAAAGTTATACAAAAAAGGATGAGCAGATAACTACTCATAGCGGTGATATAGTTCTATACAGTGGAGACAAAATAGTAGTGTTTTATGGATCAAATTCATGGGCATATACCAGACTGGGGAAAATGAATATTCCAAAAGGTGATGTGACAGAACTTTTGTCAAATGGGGATATCACTTTGAAAATAGTAATTGCGAAATAGTGAGTAAATCAGAATGTTGTTTTCTATTGCAAGGAAATCGACAACTTCAAGTTTGTAGACTTCAAAAATATAATATGAAATGTGAGATAGAGCGTATGGAAATTAACTATACGTTCTATTTTTTTGCCTTTTTTGAAAAAGTGATTAAAAAACTATTGACATTTTGTTACTGGAAAGACTGTGAAGTCGATTTTGATTTCTGTTGGTGTCCGTCTGGCAGCGTTCAATCTGAAACAGATCGCCAATCTGACCTGTACGGACGAACTGGATCTGTACAGCATCGGAGAGAAGAAGGTCGCATTGTTCTGCTGTATCCCGGATGCGGATACCAGTATGAATTATCTGGTCGGCATGCACTGGTTGTTGCGAATAATACGATCTTTATCCGTAACCCACAGACCAATGTCCCATATAGCCCGGCACCTCTTACGGATCAGGATAAGATGCGGATTGACGGAGCATTGATGGGAAGAGGACTGTACTGTGAATTTGGATTTGAGCCGGTCAACTTAAATACCGGTAACTTCTACATGGATCAGTCCGATGCAACGATGAATGAGCTGAATGGGGAATTCTCCATTACAAGAAGCAAAGTGGGATGATAAATTGGGATTGTGCGCCCAGATAAGGGCGAATAGTCTAGCAGATGAAATGCCTGCCTGGTAAGGTCTAACCAACCGCCAGTATCGAGTCTTGGGTGCCTGTCAGTAATGGCAGTTGTTAAGCGTAGACAGCGAGAAAATAGAGAGTGTGATTGAGTCTCGAAATTTTGACATCTAGAAGGCTGACGCTTTAATTCCAGCGGAAAGCAACACAAATCAAATCGTCATGGTAAGAAATGGTTTATGAGTATATGTATTATTATTCGGTTGAGTTTGTAAAATAAGAATAGCAAAAAGAGAGAAGAGGATGCCATGGAATCGTTGATTTGATGATTCCGTGGCATCCTCTTTTGGAGGGGAAACTGGATTTATGATATTGTGGATTTTAGAACTTGTTTCTTATCTTTCGGTACTCTCTTGGGGAATATCCTTTCAGCTTGTGGAAAAGCCGACTGAAATAAAGCTGATTATCATACCCAACGATTTTAGAAATTTCATTGATGGAATAGGTTGTTGTTTCAAGTAACATCTGGGCATTGTTAATTCGGATTCCCACAATAAACTGCATTGGTGTAGAACCTGTGTATTTTTTGAAGTTTCGGATAAACCAGCTGACACTCATTCCACGTGAGGCAGCATAATCATCTATGCTAATATTCTGGTTATAATTTTCACTGAAAAAGGTAACTGCGTTATCCATCTCGTGATCCAGGTATTCATTTTTCGAGATATGTTCCCTGGTCAGTTCCCGATGAAAGATGATAAGAAGATGACGGAGCAGAAGGACAAGCATTTCCTCATAATTATCTTGGCAACGCTGAAGCTCGATGATAATACGCTTGAAAATCTGTTCGTATTCCATAGAGGTTCCGACCTGAAATACACGCTCTTTATCCGGGAATCCATATTGCCGTAGGATATTTTTTACATTGTTGCCTGTAAAATGAATCCAGTATACTTCTGTCTTATCTTTCCCATAATATTCATATTTCTGAAGTTCCTTCGGTCTGTACAGTACAATATTACCGGCGGGGACAATCGTTTCGGTATCCATATTGTCAAAATGAAAATGCCCACAACCAGCAGTGATATAGATAATCTGATAATCCAGGCGTCCCCTTGGACGGTAGGTTGGTAACTTTGGATGGCTGGAAAGGCGGTAAGTACCGCAACTTCCTACAACCAGTGGGCGACTTTTGTCTTTGAAATCCATATGGGAGTGGTTTAAATAACCGGTATTCATATACATATGGTAGCACCTCTTTTCCTTTTTTGTTATTGTATCATTTAGTGCATATTTTGTCTAATCCAATTCATAGACATGTTTTGCAGATTAGGATAAGATATATATAGCAAAACAGAGAAGAGTAAACATAAAAGTAAAAGACAAGGTTTGCTGTGGAAAAACAAAGTGCAAAAAAATGTATATGTATTAAAGGAGAGTTATTTATGATTGTACCACGTTATTATGAGGATTTAAGCGTACTGCATGAAAATACAATGCCAGCCAGAGCCTATTTTATTCCGGCATCCAAAAGAATGGATAACCTGGTGGAGCACAGGGAAGAGTCAGACCGAATGCAGTTATTGAACGGAACTTGGAAGTTTCAGTATTTTAACAGTATCTATGATGTTCAGGAACCTTTCTTTGAGAAAGATTATGATACAGAAAATTTTGATGAGATTCAGGTTCCGAGTGTATGGCAGATGGCAGGATATGACACACATCAGTATACAAACATCAGGTATCCGTTCCCATTTGATCCACCGTATGTACCACAGGATATTCCATGTGGAACATATGCACATACCTTTGTTTATCACAAAGATGAAAATGCACCAAAAGCTTTCTTGAATTTTGAAGGAGTAGACAGTTGCTTTTATGTATGGATCAATGGCTCTTATGTAGGGTATAGCCAGGTTTCTCATATGACCAGTGAGTTTGATATCACCGACCTCCTTCGGGACGGAGAGAACAGCATAGCGGTTCTGGTCATGAAGTGGTGTGATGGTTCCTATTTGGAAGATCAGGACAAATTCCGTATGAGTGGTATTTTCCGGGATGTGTACATTTTGAAACGCCCAAAACAGGCAATCAGTGATTATCATATTAAAACAAGAATTGAGGATATGCTTGCGAAAGTAGAAATTGAAATGAAATTCTACTCTCCGTTAAATGTAAAAATTTCGATTGAAGATAGAAACGGAGCAGTTGTAGCACTAGGAAGTATTGCTGAAGAAGGAACAGCTGTATTAGAAATCGCAAGTCCGGAACTTTGGAATACAGAAAATCCATATCTATATAAACTGATTCTTGAAACAGAGAATGAAGTAATTGTAGATCACATTGCATTAAGAAAGATAGAGATTAAAGACCAGGTTATTTATTTAAATGGACAGAAGATTAAATTCCGTGGTGTCAATCGACATGATTCTGATCCGGTTACTGGATTTACAATCAATCCGGAACAGATTACAACCGATCTTACGTTAATGAAGCAGCATAATTTTAATGCGATCCGTTCCAGCCACTATCCGAACGCACCATTTTTCTATGAAATGTGTGACAAGTATGGATTCATGGTAATAGATGAAGCAGATATTGAAGCTCATGGTCCATTTATGATCTACAGAAAAGAAGACACCGATTACAATCGGTTCAAACGATGGAATGAGAAGATTGCAGATGATCCGGTATGGGAAGAGGCAATCGTTGATCGAGTAAAACTCATGGTGGAACGTGACAAAAACCGTTTCTGTATTGTTATGTGGTCAATGGGAAATGAGAGTGCTTATGGCTGCAACTTTGAAAAAGCACTGGAATGGACAAAGAATTTTGATCCAGACCGTATCACACAATATGAGAGTGCAAGATATCGTAATTATGATGAAACATATGATTACAGCAATCTGGATGTGTACAGCCGGATGTACCCGGCGTTTTCCGAAATTCAGGAATATCTGGATAAAGATGGAAGCAAACCCTTTCTTTTGGTAGAGTACTGTCACAGTATGGGAAACGGACCTGGAGATTTTGAAGATTACTTCCAGATGATTCAGGATAATGATAAAATGTGTGGCGGTTTTGTCTGGGAATGGTGTGACCATGCGATTGCTCATGGAACTGCTGAGAATGGAAAGACTATATATGCTTATGGGGGCGACCATGGCGAAGAAATTCATGATGGCAACTTCTGTATGGATGGATTAGTATATCCGGACAGAACGGTACATACAGGACTTTTGGAATACAAGAATGTTTATCGCCCGGCAAGGGTTATTTCCTATGACAAAGAAAGCGGAGAACTGGTGCTTCATAACTACATGGATTTTGATAATCTGAAAGATTATGTGAAAATCAGCTATGAATTGACACAGGATGGACTTTTGATTGGGAAAGGAAAACTTGCTGAAGTATCTGTGGTACCACATAGTGAAGGAAAAACAAACCTGCAGGTCAACGTTCCGGAAAATGGAAAATGTTATTTAAAACTTATTTACCACCTGAAAAAAGAAATGCCTCTGCTGGAAGAGGATTATATCCTTGGATTTGATGAGATCGAAGTAAGCCAGAAGGATGCCAAATGCCAGTTAGCAGAAAAATGGGTTGAAAAAACAGTGACGGATTCTGAATTACAGGTGAGTGAAGATGATACCCAGATTCATATCAAAGGCCGTGAATTCGCATATACAATCGACCGACGGACTGCACTTTTTACAGAGATGAAATTTGCAGGTCGGGAATATCTGAACCACCCGATGGAATTAAATATCTGGAGGGCACCAACAGATAATGATATGTACATCAAGTCTGAATGGAAGAAAGCCCATTATGATAAAGCTTATACAAGAGCTTACACGACAGAGGTCGTGCAGGGAAAGCATGGTGTGAAAATTATAAGCCATGCATCCGTTGTGGCAGAGACAGTACAGAAGATTCTTGATGTGACGATCACATGGAAAATAGAAGCTGCTGGAAAGATTGATGCAGATATTGCAGTAACAAAAGATGATGAATTTCCGGACCTGCCAAGATTTGGTGTGAGGATGTTCCTGGATAAAAAACTTTCAGCTGCACGATACTTTGGAATGGGACCACAGGAAAGCTATTGTGACAAACATCAGGCTGCGAGCCACGGCTTGTATCAGGCAAATGTAGATGATTTGCATGAGGATTATATTCGCCCACAGGAAAATGGAAGCCATTATGATTGTGAATATGTAGAGCTTAACAACAGCCGATATGGAATTGTGGTCTCTGCGGAAAATGCCTTCTCATTCAATGCTTCTTATTATACGCAGGAAGAACTTGAGGAGAAAACGCATAATTATGAACTGACAGAATCAGATAGTGTAGTATTTTGTGTTGACTATGCACTAAATGGCATTGGTTCTAACAGTTGTGGTCCAGTTGTATTGGAGCAGTACCGATTTGATGATGTATTATTCCGGTTCCAGTTTACACTGATACCGTATATAAAGGGATAATAAAGTTTCATGTAACCTGTAAACAAGGAAAGAGAGTCTGATTGTTATGTAAAGTCCGGATATACAGAGCAATCAGACAAAAACAGAGAAAAAACTAGAATTAGACATCATACTCTGTTAGACATCTTGAAATTCTAAGTGCGATGAAGATGAGGAGCAAAGAAATTCGATGGAAGAAAAAAAGTATTTGAAATGGTATAACAAAATTGGATATGGATCAGGCGATATTGCAGGTAATGTAGTCTATGCGTTCCTGACATCTTTTATGATGGTCTATTTGACGGACTCAGTAGGACTTGCTGCAGGTGTCGTAGGTACCCTGATTGCCGTATCAAAACTATTTGATGGTTTTACGGATATATTTTTTGGATCAATGATTGACAAAACACACAGTAAAATGGGAAAAGCGAAACCCTGGATGCTATATGGATATATTGGTTGTGCCATTACGCTGGTCTGCTGTTTTGCAGTACCAGTCAGCTTGGGAACAACGGCTAAATATGCATGGTTCTTTATCTCTTACACACTGTTAAATGGTGTGTTTTATACAGCAAACAATATTGCCTATTCAGCACTTACGTCACTGATTACAAAGAACAGCAAAGAGCGTGTGCAGATGGGATCTTACCGTTTTATTTTTGCGTTTTCAACAAGTCTTCTGATTCAGGCAATTACAGTTGGATTTGTAGATAAATGTGGTGGAGATGCTGCAGCATGGAGAACGGTTGCTATTATCTATGCAATCATTGGTCTGGTCGTAAATACGATTTCAGCACTTTCTGTTAAGGAACTTCCTGAGGAAGAACTTAATGAAGGAGAAGTAAAGAATGATAATGAAAAGTACGGAATGGTACAGGCATTCAAGCTTCTTGTTAAAAACAAATATTACATGATGATTTGTGGAACATATATTTTACAGCAGTTATATGGTGCCATGATTGGAGCTGGCATTTATTACATGACATGGGTACTGAAAAATAAGAATTTGTTTGGACAATTTGCATGGGCAGTAAATATTCCACTGATCATTGCCCTGATTTTCACACCGACATTAGTTGGTAAGTGGAAAGGTATGTATAAACTGAACTTAAGAGGTTATGTCTTAGCAGTCATCGGTAGAGCACTTGTTGTTGTTGCAGGATATATGGGCAGTGTTCCGCTGATGATGGCATTTACAGCTCTTGCAGCCTTAGGTCAGGGACCATGGCAGGGAGATATGAATGCAGTTATCGCATCCTGCTCTGAGTACACTTATCTTACACAGGGAAAGAGAATTGACGGAACGATGTATTCTTGTACTTCTCTTGGCGTAAAAATCGGTGGAGGTATTGGAACCGCTGTTGTTGGATGGCTGCTTGAGTTCAGTGGATATATCGGAACAAATGCAACTCAGCCGCAGTCTGCACTTGATATGATGCAGTTTATGTATCTTTGGCTTCCGTTAATCTTTGATGTATTGATTATGTTTGTACTTTCAAGAATGAATGTAGAAGATGCAAATAAAAAACTGAAAGCAGAAAAAGGAATTGCTACAGATGAAGTAACAGATGCATCAGACATAAATTAGAATTGACAGGAGAAAGCGTTGTCTGGTCGTTGCTCGATGAGACAGTGCTTTTTTCTATATATAAAGTGATTGAACTGTATTTTGAAAATAAAAAAGGACCACTTCATTTTTGTGAAATGGCCTTAAGAAAATATTCAGTTTTCACAAAATAGTCCTTTTAGTATTTATGCATGGTAAGGATGCTCAAAATATTCAGTGTAGAATACTAAAAGGTCATTCAGATATTTTTTTAGGTTGCTCATTTGCAATTCCTCCTTTCCTTATTTACAAGTTGATTATAAGATAGGTGTAAAAGGATTGCTTGCCAAATCGAAAGAAGATATAGACAAATGTTGCAAAGGGGAGTATTTCATGCAGTTAAAATATGTTGACACAAAAGAGGAGATCATAGCAATAAATAGGAAGTCAAAACATATTGAACCTCATCTTCATAATGCACTGGAGATCGTTTGTGTAACAAGTGGAGTATTAGAACTTGGTGTCGGACAGGAACTATACCATATGGAAAAAGGAGATATAGGCTTTGTATTTCCAGATGTTATTCATCACTATCAGGTACTGACACCCGGTGTAAATAAAGCGACTTATCTGATTGCATCGCCATTTACGATAGCCAAATTTGCAGATATCATGCAATCCATGGCCCCTGAATACCCAATCATCAAAGCGGAAAAGGTTGAACCGGAGGTATATAGGGTTATAAATGCAATTTTAGAGACAGAACAGTCGGATATTACTGTTGCACAGGCATATCTTCAAATTGTGTTGGCACGCTGCATAGGAAAATTAAATTTGGTAGAAAAGAGTAATGTGGGGAGCAACGATCTTATTTACCAGACAGTTTCCTATATATCAGCAAATTTTAAGAAGAAATTTTCGCTGGAAGAGATGGCAAAAGATCTGGGGGTGAGCAAATATGTTTTATCCAGACTCTTTTCCAAAACATTCCATAGAAATTTTAATCAATATCTTAACGATGTAAGGCTGAACTATGCATGCCAGCGTTTGGAAAATACGAGTGATTCTATTACAAACATTTGTCTGGATAGTGGATTTGAAAGTCAGAGAACATTTAACCGAGTATTTAAAGAAAGATATAAAATATCACCGAGTGACTACCGGAGTACATGTCTGAAAGATATGTTGTCATAACATATAGATTAATAAATTCAATAAAAATCTGATTATCAGTCTGAAATAAGTATCTCTGGGTGCTATTTATAATATGGGGTAGTGGTTAATTATTATGTCATATGCTTCTAAATGTAATGTTTTGAGGGGAGACATGAGCAATAGGAGAAGTGGTATTTGCATCAATGGGTCCAACAAAAAGAATTAAACAATAAGAATGACCAAAGTGTTGTAATCATCATACTGGTTGCAACACTTTTTTTTCGACATTTTTTGAGAATTGTGGGATATCACATATCCGGTCACCGCCATGCTCCGATTTGATTTCTATACCAAAAATCAGATCGGATGAAAGATAATGGCTTATAACAAAACAAGTGAAGAACGAAAACGGCAAGCGAAAAAATTATATTTTTTATTCATATGATTCGATGATTTATGTTTCGGATGTTCATCCGATAGAAGATTATAAAAAGATTGACAAGTTACCAATTGGTTACTACAATATAAGTAACCGATTGGTAACTGCTAAGGGGCATGGACAATTTTTGCATTCATATTACTTTTTAATATATGGATTTTATTTTAAAAGATAAATCCAACATATGCTGCAGCATTTAAGGAAAAATGAAAATATAAGGAGAAGATATGGAATCAGATATCATTAAAATCAGCCACCTGAATAAAAGCTTTGGCGAAGTAAAAGCGGTAAATGATTTGAGCTTTCGTGTGAAAAAAGGAGAATTGTTTGCATTTCTAGGAGTAAACGGTGCAGGGAAAAGTACAACCATTTCTATTCTTTGTGGACTGCTGAAAAAAGACAGTGGAACGGTTCAGGTAAACGGAATAGAAACTGACAAAGCCGGCGCACAGACAAAAAGGATGCTTGGTGTTGTATTTCAGGATAGCGTACTTGATAAACCGCTAACGGTGAAAGAAAACCTAAAGAGCAGAGCTGCTTTGTACGGCATTACAGGAAATGCCTTTGATAAGAGATTACAGGAGCTGGTCGAAATTCTGGATTTTGACGAGTTTTTAAACAGACCTGTAGGTAAGCTGTCGGGAGGTCAGAGAAGAAGAATTGATATTGCCCGTGCATTATTGCATAGACCGGAGATTTTGATTCTTGACGAGCCTACAACAGGGCTTGATCCACAGACAAGGCAATTAATCTGGAATGTTATCGAGAAGCTTCAGAAAAATGAAAATATGACAGTATTTCTAACCACCCATTATATGGAAGAGGCTGCTAATGCCGGGTATGTTGTGATTCTCGACAAAGGAAGTATCGCAGCGGAAGGTACACCGTTTGAACTTAAAAATGATTATGTACAGGATATAGTGTCTGTTTACGGTATTTCCGAAGATGAAATAAAGTCATTGAACAGAGAATATAAAAAAATACGTGACGGATATCAGATAAAAGTAAGAAATACGAAAGAAGCTACGGAGCTTATTGTAGAGCATCAGGACCTATTCAGGGATTATGAAGTAGTAAAAGGCGGAATGGATGATGTATTTCTTGCAGTCACAGGGAAAAAGCTAGGAGGTGAGCATTGATGAGAACAGTATTGGCATTGATGAACAGGAACAGGAAACTGTTTTTTAAAGATAAAGGGATGTTGTTTACATCAATGATTACCCCCGTCATTCTGATTGTTCTGTATGCTACGTTTCTTGCAAAAGTTTTCAGAGATTCTTTTACAGCAGCGATTCCGGATATGATCACGATTTCAGATAAGCTCATTAATGGAACCGTGGCAGCACAACTGACAGCATCACTTATGGCAGTAAGCTGTATCACTGTAACATTTTGTGTGAATCTGACTATGGTGCAGGACAAGGCAAATGGAACATGGAAGGATTTTAATGTTTCGCCTGTCAGCAAGGGAAAAATATATTTGGGATATTTTCTCTCAACAGTAGCTAATTCATTGATGGTCAATGCACTTGCGTTTGTATTATGTCTGGGATATCTGCTTAAAATGGGATGGTATCTGAATGCAGTAGATGTATTATGGGTTTTATTTGATATGATATTGCTCGTCCTGTTTGGAAGTACGCTTTCAAGTATCATTAGCTTTCCGTTGACAACACAGGGACAGCTTTCGGCTGTAGGTACAATTGTCAGCGCAGGATATGGTTTTATATGTGGTGCTTATATGCCGATTTCAAATTTTGGATCAGGTCTTCAGAAGGCACTGTCTTATCTCCCGAGTACATATGCCACTTCATTGATTAAGAATCATATGCTTCACGGAGTATTCATGGAGATGGAGAGAAAACATTATCCGGATGAAATGGTTGAAGCGATAAGAGCCACTCTTGATTGCAATCCGGTATTTCATGAAAATGTGGTAGGTGTAAATCAGATGATCGGTATTATGATGGGAAGTATAGCTGTATTCGGAATTATTTATTATTTTGTTACATTGCTGCCAGATGGTGAAGGCGGACGATAGAAAATATTATTTTCGGCAGATAGACAAAGCCTTTTTCATTTCACCAATCGTTGATATGGAAAAGGTGATTCTTGACATGATGAGATGGGCGGATATAACGGAAGAAAAGTTACGTGAAAAACAGTTGATAACTACAGGATTTGGAGAAACATTGTCCTGGGAATATTTGTGTTATGTGCGTAATCATCCGGTCAATTGGTCGGTTTCGACTTGTATATTATATGGAGATAAAGATAATCTGACATCACAGGAGATTATCCATAAGTTTGCCAATGATGTCGATGCAGAACTAACAATAATGCAAAACGGCATGTTATTTTTTCAAAATGCAGGGAGAAAGAAAACACTAATTTATAATTTACTTGACAAGTTACCAAAAGGTAATTTAATAACAGATTTAAATTAGGAGATAGACATGGAAAGCAAAGAAAAGAACACAAAGAAAAAAATATTGGAAGAAGCTTTGAAGTTATTTGCACAGAGTGGATATATGGGAACATCCATGAATGATATTGCTTTAAAACTTGGAGTAACCAAGGCTGCATTGTATAAGCATTATAAAAGCAAGCAGGAGATATTGGACAGTATTATTGAAAAAATGAATGAATTGGATATTGAGAGAGTAAAGCAGTATGAAATGCCGGAGGGTGATCTGGAAAAGGTTACAGCCGAGTATAAAGAAACGGCATTTGATAAGATTAAGCAGTTCACAAAGGTGCAGTTTCTTCATTGGACGGAGGAAGAATTTTCAAGCTGTTTTCGTAAGATGTTGACATTGGAACAGTACAGAGAGCCACAGATGGCACAGCTATATCAGAATTATCTTGCAAGCGGACCATTAACTTATATGGAAGCTTTGTTTTCAGGAATGCTGGGCGATGAAGGAAAAGCCAGACAGACAGCACTTGATTTTTATGGACCTATTTTTTTGCTTTATAGCATATATGATGGAGCAGAAGACAAAAGTCAAGTGATAAAGTTACTGGAAGAGCATATGGATCATTTCTTACAGGAAATGCAGATAAGTTGAAAGGGTGAAGCAATTTGAACGATGAATCAGAGCATCAGGAATTGGAGTAATAATCATGAGAATTGAACATGTTGCACTTTATGTAAATGATTTGGAAAATACAAAAAAATTCTTTATGAAATATTTGGGAGCAAAATCAAATGCTGGATATCATAATCAGAAAACAGGCTTTTATTCGTATTTTCTCACATTTGAGGATGGTGCACGTATTGAAATAATGAATTTACCGGAAATGGCTGATTTACCGAAGAAAATAGTTCGTACGGGATATTCACATATAGCTTTTAGCGTAGGAAGTATAGAAATAGTGGATGCATTGACGGCAGAATTAAAAGCGGATGGTTATGAGGTTATCAGTGGACCACGGACTACGGGTGATGGATATTACGAAAGCTGCATTGTTGCGGTTGAAGATAATCAAATTGAGATTACAGTATAATTTGAAAATGCAGGTATTTGAAAGGACAAAAACATGGCCTCAAGCAAAGAATATTTACAATTTATATTAGAGCAGTTATCTGATTTAGAAGAAATTAATTATCGTGCAATGATGGGAGAATATATCATATATTATCGTGGCAGGATTGTCGGAGGCATATATGATGACAGGTTACTTGTGAAACCGACAAAATCTGCAGTTTCTTATATGGCAACTGCGATTTATGAATTACCGTATGAAGGGGCAAAGGAGATGCTGTTAGTAGAAGATGTTGACAGTAAGGAATATTTGACTGGACTTTTTAAAGCAATGTATGACGAATTGCCGGTTCATAAATCAAACAACAAAATAAGGAAATTTTGATAAAGCATTCACCCGGAATGGGTGAGTGTTTTTGGTTTTCAGGTATTCAAATAACCGAAAAAAATTTTCATCAAGAACGATCTGTCATTGGCGGCAGGCGCAACAAATTTCTTAGAGAAAATTAAGTTTTACAAATAAGGTTGCTTACAAGTGTAAAGAAAACAGAAACTTAAATATTCACAAAGAGAAAAGGCTATGGTATAATACAGAGTACTGAATTTAGATAATTATACTGAAAATCAAAGGATTTATAGGAGGAAATATACAAAATGAAATTAGGAATCGTAGGATTACCGAATGTAGGAAAAAGTACTTTATTCAATTCACTGACAAAAGCAGGAGCAGAATCAGCTAACTACCCATTCTGTACCATTGATCCAAATGTGGGCGTTGTTACTGTACCGGATGAACGTCTGAATGTGCTTGGTGAGATGTATCACACCAAAAAGATCATCCCGGCAGCGATTGAGTTTGTAGATATCGCAGGTCTTGTAAAAGGTGCATCCAAAGGAGAAGGTCTTGGAAACCAGTTTCTTGCAAATATCCGTGAGGTTGATGCAATTGTTCATGTAGTACGTTGTTTCGAGGACAGCAATATTGTCCATGTAGACGGAAGTATCGATCCGCTGCGTGACATTGAGACGATCAACCTGGAGCTGATCTTTTCAGACCTTGAGATCCTGGAAAGAAGAATTTCCAAAGCAGTCAGAGCAGCAAGAAATGACAAGACGATCGCAAAAGAGCTGGCACTGATGGAAAGAATTAAAGCACATCTGGAAGATGGAAAGATGGCAAAGAGCTTTGATGATATCAATGACGAAGATGAACAGCAGTGGCTGGAAAGCTACAATCTTCTGACCTACAAGCCGGTCATTTTTGCTGCAAATGTGGCAGAAGATGATCTTGCAGATGATGGTGCAAGTAATGCGGGAGTACAGGCAGTCCGTGAGTATGCAAAAAGAGAGGACTGCGAAGTATTCGTTGTCTGTGCGGAAATTGAGCAGGAGATCGCGGAACTTGATGATGATGAAAAGAGCATGTTCCTGGAAGAACTGGGACTTAAGGAATCTGGCCTTGAAAAGCTGATCAAGGCAAGCTACAGTCTTCTCGGACTGATCAGTTACCTGACAGCAGGAGAACCGGAAGTCCGTGCATGGACGATCAAAAAAGGAACGAAAGCACCACAGGCAGCAGGAAAGATCCATTCTGATTTTGAAAGAGGATTCATCCGCGCTGAAATCGTATCCTATGATGACTTGATGGCATGTGGCACTTATAACGCTGCAAAAGAAAAAGGTCTGGTAAGACTGGAAGGTAAGGACTATGTTGTACAGGACGGAGATATTATCCTGTTCAGATTCAACGTATAATAGTCGTTAATAAAGTAATTGATAATGTATGGTGAGAGGCGGACAGATGTCCGTCTCTTTTATAATATAGGATAGTTAAAACTTACTACAGTTTGCATAAAACAACCCTGTGAAATACAGGGGTTGTACGTCAAAAGGAACAATCAGAACAGTAAAATGACTGGACTTTTCATATATGAACAGCTATAATAATATCGAACGAAAGTGTAAAAAAATTTTAACACAAGTAAAAGTTTTGACACAATCTAAGGAGGAACAAAGAAAATGGCAAGATCAATGAAGACCATGGATGGTAACCATGCAGCTGCTCATGCTTCTTATGCTTATACAGAAGTTGCTGCTATTTACCCGATCACACCTTCATCTGTAATGGCTGAAGCCACAGACGAATGGGCAACACAAGGAAGAAAGAATATTTTTGGTCAGACTGTTCAGGTAACAGAAATGCAGTCTGAAGCAGGTGCAGCAGGTACTGTACACGGCTCACTGTCAGCAGGTGCGCTTACTACTACTTACACAGCTTCCCAGGGCTTACTTCTTATGATTCCTAACTTATATAAAATTGCTGGTGAACAGCTTCCGGGTGTATTCAACGTATCTGCCCGTGCAGTAGCTTCACACGCTCTTAATATTTTTGGTGATCATTCAGATGTTTACGCCTGTCGTCAGACTGGATGCGCAATGCTCTGTGAATCCAGCGTACAGGAAGTTATGGACCTGACACCGGTTGCACATTGTGCAGCACTGAAAGGTAAAATTCCTTTCATTAACTTCTTCGATGGTTTCCGTACATCACACGAAATCCAGAAGATCGAAACATGGGATTACGAAGATCTGGAAGATCTCGTAGATAAGGATGCAATCAAGGAATTCCGTGCACATGCACTGAACCCGAACCATCCATGTGAAAGAGGATCAGCTCAGAACCCGGATACATTCTTCCAGGCTCGTGAAGCATGTAACCCATACTACGATGCTATGCCGGCAATCGTACAGGAATACATGGACAAAGTTAACGCTAAGATCGGAACAAACTACAAACTGTTCAACTACCATGGTGCAGAAGACGCTGAAAGCGTAATCATCGCTATGGGATCTGTTTGTGACACAATCGATGAAACAATCGATTACTTACTTGCTCAGGGCAAGAAGGTTGGTGTTGTTAAAGTTCGTCTTTACAGACCATTCTGCGCACAGGCACTTGTAGATGCAATTCCAGATTCTGTTAAGTACATCAATGTTCTTGACAGAACAAAAGAACCAGGATCTCTTGGAGAACCTCTGTACCTTGATGTTGTTGCAGCTCTTAAAGGAACCAAATTCGACGCTGTTAAGATCAACTCAGGACGTTACGGACTTGGTTCTAAAGATACAACACCGGCTCAGGTTGTTGCTGTATTCGAGAACGAAGCAAAAGCTAAATTCACAATCGGTATTGTTGATGATGTAACAGGACTTTCTCTTGAAGTTGGTGCTCCACTGGTTACAACACCAGAAGGAACAATCAACTGTAAGTTCTGGGGACTTGGAGCTGACGGAACAGTCGGAGCTAACAAGAACTCTATCAAGATCATCGGTGATAACACAGATATGTATGCACAGGCTTACTTTGATTATGATTCAAAGAAATCCGGTGGTGTTACAATGTCTCACCTCCGTTTCGGTAAGAAACCGATCAAATCTACTTACCTGATTCATAAAGCAAACTTTGTTGCATGCCACAACCCGTCATACATCAACAAATACAACATGGTTCAGGAACTTGTAGATGGTGGTACATTCCTTCTTAACTGCCCATGGACAGCAGAAGAACTTGACAAACATCTTCCGGGACAGGTTAAAGCATTCATCGCCAACCATGACATCAAATTCTATACAATCGATGGTATCAAGATCGGTAAAGAAATCGGACTTGGCGGACGTATCAATACAGTTCTTCAGTCTGCATTCTTCAAACTGGCTAACATCATTCCGGAAGAAGAAGCTATCGACCTTATGAAGAAAGCTGCAAAGGCTACATACGGTAAGAAAGGTGATAAGATCGTACAGATGAACTACGATGCTATCGATGCCGGAGCTAAGCAGGTTAACGCAATCGAAGTACCGGAAAGCTGGAAGAACTGCGAAGACGAAGGTCTGTTCACACCAGAAGTTAAGGGTGGAAGAGAAGATGCAGTAGCATTCGTTAAGAACATTCAGTCTAAGGTTAATGCTCAGGAAGGTAACACACTGCCTGTATCTGCATTCAAAGATTATGTAGATGGATCTACACCGTCAGGAACAGCTGCTTACGAAAAACGTGGTATCGCAGTAGATATCCCGATCTGGCAGTCAGAAACATGTATCCAGTGTAACCGTTGTGCATATGTATGTCCGCACGCTGCAATCCGTCCGGTAGCTCTTACAGAAGAAGAACTTGCAAAAGCACCAGAAGGACTGAAAGCAATCGACATGATCGGTATGCCGGGAATGAAGTTCACAATGACTGTATCAGCTTATGACTGTACAGGATGTGGCTCTTGTGCAAATGTCTGCCCAGGTAAGAAGGGTGAAAAAGCTCTTGTTATGGGTAACATGGAAGAGAACGCTGGAGAACAGGTATACTTTGACTTTGGTACAGAAATCGAAGTAAAACCGGAAGTTGTTGCTAAATTTAAAGAAAATACAGTAAAAGGATCTCAGTTCAAACAGCCACTGCTTGAGTTCTCAGGAGCTTGTGCCGGATGTGGAGAGACTCCATACGCTAAACTTGTCACACAGTTATTCGGTGACAGAATGTACATCGCTAATGCAACAGGATGTTCATCTATCTGGGGTAACTCATCTCCGTCTACACCTTACACAGTAAACGCTAAGGGACAGGGACCGGCTTGGTCTAACTCACTGTTCGAAGATGCTGCTGAGTTTGGTTACGGTATGTTACTTGCTCAGAAAGCAATCAGAGAAGGTCTGAAAGCGAAAGTTGAAGAAGTTGCTGCATCAGATAAAGCCAGCGAAGAAGCAAAAGCTGCTTGCAACGAATGGCTTGAAACATACGGATGTGGAGCTACTAACGGAACAGCTACAGACAAACTTGTTGCTGCATTAGAAGGATGCGACTGCCCGACATGCAAAGATATCGTTGAAAAGAAAGACTTCCTCGCTAAGAAATCTCAGTGGATCTTCGGTGGTGACGGATGGGCTTACGATATCGGATTCGGTGGTGTTGACCACGTACTTGCAAGTGGAAAAGACATCAACGTAATGGTATTCGATACAGAAGTTTACTCTAATACAGGTGGACAGTCTTCTAAGTCTACTAAGACTGGTGCTATTGCTCAGTTCGCAGCAGGCGGAAAAGAAACTAAGAAGAAAGACCTTGCTTCTATCGCAATGAGCTATGGTTACGTATACGTTGCACAGATCGCTATGGGTGCTGACTTCAACCAGACTGTAAAAGCTATCGCAGAAGCTGAAGCATATCCGGGACCATCCCTGATCATCGCTTACGCTCCATGTATCAACCATGGTATCAAGAAAGGCATGAGCAAAGCTCAGACAGAAGAACAGCTTGCAGTTGAATGTGGATACTGGAACAACTTCCGTTTCAATCCGGCAGCTGAAGGATCTAAGTTCACTCTTGACAGCAAAGCACCAGACCTTGCTGGATACGAAGACTTCCTTAACGGAGAAGTTCGTTACAACGCTCTTGCTAGATTCAATCCTGAAAAGGCTAAAGTTCTGTTTGCTAAGAACGAAGAAGAAGCAAAAGCTAGATATGCATATCTGCAGAAACTCGTTACACTGTACGGTTCTGAAGAATAAGATTGACTTGAATAGGGGTCAGGGACGAAAGTCTCTGACTCCTTTTGTCGTTGCACATTCAAAAGTCTGGGAGTGGTATGTGGTGGAAAGGGACTGGAAATTTATGTATAAATAGCAATTATCTCTTGCAAAAATGAAAATTTTATAGTATGGTTGATAAAGAAAATGATGAATATTCAGCTTGATAGAGGCGCGGGATTTATCAGTACCTTCTGAAAGATGCGGCAGGGAAGCCGACAGAAGAGAAAGGAAATACCGCCGAAGGAGCCGGAACCCCAACCCCGGTTTCTGGGACGATGCAGAAGATGCAGCGTACTGTCACACATGTGGAGCGCTATCGGAAGAACATTTAAGGAAGACTATACATGCCATGAATGCGTTTTGACGGTGCAAGCGTTATTCATGGCGTTTTTATGTTTTAAAATAGGAGGTTTTTTAATTGAGAGAAAAAATGAAAAAGTTAAGCAGTCTGCTCGCAACTATAATGATCTGCGTAATGGCAAGTCCCCTTGTCGCTTTTGCAGCAGACGCGGAGAAGTATGTACCGAAGATGTACGCCAGCATCTGGTCACTGGTTCCACCGGTGGTTGCGATCGCACTGGCACTGATTACAAAAGAAGTGTACAGCTCGTTATTTGTAGGGATTTTAGTGGGTGGAATGTTTTATTCCGGATTTTCCTTTGAAGGAACCATCACCCATATTTTTCAGGAAGGGATCGTAGGTGTTCTTTCTGACAGCTATAATGTGGGAATCCTGATTTTTCTGGTTATCTTAGGAACCATGGTCTGCCTGATGAATAAGGCAGGAGGATCTACCGCATTCGGTGAATGGGCAAGTTCCCATATCAAGAGCCGTGTCGGTGCACAGCTTGCAACAATCGTTCTTGGTGTGCTGATCTTTATCGATGACTATTTTAACTGTCTGACAGTCGGAAGCGTGATGCGTCCGGTAACGGATGCGCAGAATGTTTCCAGAGCAAAGCTTGCGTATCTGATCGATGCGACAGCAGCTCCGGTATGTATCATTGCACCGATTTCATCTTGGGCAGCAGCCGTTACCGGTTTTGTAGAAGGTGAAGATGGATTTTCGATATTTATCCGTGCAATTCCATATAACTTCTATGCAATCCTTACCATCGTGATGATGATTGCAATGGTTATGATGAAGGTTGAGTATGGTCCGATGAAGCTTCATGAAGATAATGCGAAAAAAGGTGATATTTACACCACACCGGACAGACCGTATGCAAATGCGGAGGAAGAGACAGTGGATAACTGTAAAGGAAAAGTAATGGATCTTTTGATCCCGATTATTTCATTGATCATCTGCTGTGTGATCGGAATGATCTACACCGGTGGGTTCTTTGACGGAGTCGGTTTTGTAGAAGCATTTTCAGGAAGTGATGCTTCCCAGGGACTGGTGTACGGAAGTTTCTTTGCTTTTGTGATCACAATCGTGCTGTATCTGGTAAGACGTGTGCTGAAATTCGATGAATGTATGGCATGTCTCCCGGATGGATTTAAGGCGATGGTTCCGGCAATCCTGATTCTTGTTTTTGCATGGACACTGAAATCTATGACAGACAGTCTTGGAGCGGCGGAATATGTAGCAGGTATTGTAGCCGGAAGTGCGGAAGGTATGGTAAATCTTCTTCCGGCAATCATCTTTCTTGTGGGATGCTTCCTTGCATTTGCAACCGGTACAAGCTGGGGAACATTCGGAATCCTGATCCCGATCGTGGTACATGCATTTGAAGGAAAGAATGAGACGATGATGATCATTGCCATCTCCGCATGTATGGCTGGAGCAGTTTGTGGTGACCACTGTTCACCTATTTCGGATACAACGATCATGGCATCTGCCGGTGCACAGTGCAATCATATTAATCATGTCAATACACAGCTCCCATATGCGGCAGGCTGCGCAGTGATCTCGTTTATCAATTATATTATTGCCGGATTTGTACAGAGTGCATGGATCGCACTTCCGGCAGGAATCATCATGATGCTTGTATTTGTGACATTCATGAAATTTTTACAGAAAAAGCAGACAGCTGTTTTTTCACAGAAGAAAGAAGCAGAATAGAGAAAATGAGGAATGGCTTTCGTAGCTGTTCCTTATTTTATTTACGCGAGCAACGAGTCAAAGCCCGTGCTTGCACGAGACCTTGGCGACTGCCGCGATAACTTGAGAAACACGCGGAGCGTGTTTCTCATAGTTGGCGGAAAAGTCATAAAGAACTGGGGAGGTACAGCGGATTATAAAAAACAATTCCCACCAAGACCTTGTATCAAATCAAAGAAATGTGTACAATGTTATTTATGAGACTAACTACAGAACTTGGAGGAAATCATATATGGATTTAACAAAGCTTACAGCATATGAGATCATTGAGCACAGACCTCTTCCGGATCTGAAATCGGAAGGAGCGCTTTTAAGACATAAAAAGAGCGGTGCGAGGGTGCTTCTGATCTCCAATGATGATGAAAATAAAGTATTTAATATCGGATTCCGCACACCGACAACGAACAGTACCGGAGTGCCACATATCATGGAACATACTGTTCTGTGTGGCTCGGAAAAGTTTCCGACCAAGGATCCGTTTGTGGAACTGGTAAAAGGATCTTTGAACACCTTTTTGAATGCGATGACTTATCCGGACAAGACAGTATATCCGGTTGCAAGCTGTAATGAAAAGGATTTTCAGAATCTGATGGACGTGTATATGGACGCAGTTCTGCATCCAAATATTTATAAACACGAAGAGATCTTCCGGCAGGAGGGCTGGAATTATCACCTGGAGGAAGCAGATGGGGAGCTTTCTTATAACGGAGTTGTTTATAATGAGATGAAGGGAGCTTTTTCTTCACCGGATGGTGTTCTGGACCGTATGATCCTGAATTCTCTTTTCCCGGATACGACCTATGCAAATGAGTCCGGCGGAGATCCGGATGTGATCCCGGAACTGACTTATGAAGAATATCTGAATTTCCACAGAACCTATTATCATCCGTCCAACAGCTATATTTACCTCTATGGAAATATGGATATGGAAGAGAAATTAAATTGGCTGGATCAGGAATATCTGTCTGCTTACGATAGAAAAGAAGTAGATTCTGAGATCCATCTGCAGAAGCCGTTTGAGCAAATGCATGATATCACAAAGCCGTATTCGATCGCAAGTAATGAATCGACAGAAGATAACACCTATCTTTCCTACAATAAGGTCATTGGGACTTCTCTGGATGAAAAGCTGTATCTGGCATTCCAGATCCTGGATTATGCACTGCTTTCTGCGCCGGGAGCACCAATTACAAAAGCACTTCTGGAAGCAGGAATCGGAAAAGATATCAGCGGGTCGTATGACAGCAGCACCTATCAGCCGATCTTCTCCATTGTGGCAAAGAATGCCAATGAAGAGCAGAAAGCAGAATTTGTAAAAGTGATCGAAGATACATTGAAGGCTATCGTAGAAAACGGAATGGACAAAAAGGCACTGGAAGCGGGAATCAATTACCATGAATTCCGTTACCGTGAAGCAGACTTCGGAGGCTATCCAAAGGGACTGATGTACGGTCTGCAGATATTTGACAGCTGGCTTTATGATGAGACAAAGCCGTTTATCCATGTGGAGGCACTGGACACCTTTGCGTTCTTAAAAGAACAGATCAATACCGGGTATTTTGAAAAGCTGATTCAGACATATCTTTTGGATAACCAGCATGGAGCACTGGTCACGATCGTGCCGGAACCGGGACGTACAGCCAGACTGGATGCGGAGTTAAAAGAAAAACTGCAGGTATATAAAGAAAGCCTTAGCAGGGGAGAAATCGAAAAGCTGGTTGCAGATACAAAGCATTTACAGGAGTATCAGGAAGAACCGTCAAGTCAGGAGGATTTGGAGAAGATCCCGATGCTGACAAGAGCGGATATTTCCCGAGAGATCGCACCGATTTATAATGAAGAGATGAAGATTGCAGATATCCCGACGGTATTCCATGAGATTGAGACGAACGGGATCGGTTATCTGGATCTGATGTTTGACCTTTCGGATGTGCCGGAAAAGGATCTTCCGATGGTGGGGCTTCTGCAGGCAGTTCTCGGAATCATTGACACTGAGCATTATGAATATGGAGAACTTTTTAATGAAATCAACAGACACACCGGAGGAATCGGAACTTCACTGGAGCTTTACCCGGATGTGACGAAAGTAAAAGAAAAAGAATTCAAGGCAACTTTTGAAATCAAAGGGAAAGCACTTTATGGACAGATTCCATTTGCCATCCGTATGATGAAAGAGATTCTGACAGCATCGAAACTGGATGATGAAAAACGTCTGAAAGAGATTCTTTCTATGACAAAGACCAGATTGCAGGATCGTTTCCTGTCTGCAGGACATTCCGCAGCAGCACTCCGGGCAATGTCTTATAAGTCACCGATTTCAAAATTTAAAGATACGACGAATGGAATAGAATATTACCAGAATATCCGTGAGATGGAAGAACATTTTGATGAGAAGAAAGAAGAAATCATCAGCGGATTGAAGGCTTTGTCGGAATTGCTTTTCAGAAAAGGCAATGTGATGATCAGTTACACAGCCTCAAGAGAGGGACTTGCCGTTTTGGAAGAGGAGATCGGAAGCTTAAAAGAAGCTCTTTATCCGGAGAGAACGCCAGAGAGCCGATGCATCCTGCACTGTGAAAAGAAGAATGAAGGATTTAAAACTTCTTCTAAAGTACAGTTTGCGGCAAAGGCAGGCAACTTTATCGACGCAGGGGAGGAATATAACGGGGCATTGCAGATCCTGAAAGTGATCATGAGTTATGAATACCTCTGGATCAATATCCGCGTAAAAGGTGGTGCGTATGGCTGCATGAGTAACTTCAATCGCATTGGTGAGGGATATTTTGTATCTTACCGTGACCCGAATCTTGGAAGAACCCTGGAAATCTACGACGGAGTTCCGGAATATCTGGAGAACTTCACGGTCAGCGAACGCGATATGACAAAATATATTATCGGAACGATCAGCAACATTGATCAGCCGATGACTCCGGCAACCAAGGGAGACCGTTCCATGAACCTTTATATGAATCATGTCAGTGCAGAGATGATCAGAAAAGAAAGAGAACAGATCCTTACAGCAAACCAGGAGGATATCCGCGCACTTGCAGGTGTGGCGCGTGCAGTGCTTGCAAATGATCAGATCTGTGTGATCGGAAATGAAGCAAAGATTGAAGAAGAAAAAGAATTATTTATGACGGTTGAGAATTTATTTTAGAAGGAGAATGCATGAGAGCAGATTTTAAATCAGGATTTGTAACGTTGATCGGCAGGCCGAATGTGGGAAAATCCACCCTTATGAACTATCTGATCGGTCAGAAGATAGCTATTACATCGAATAAACCACAGACTACCAGAAACCGGATCCAGACGGTACTTACGACCGATGAAGGACAGATCGTATTTGTCGATACACCGGGAATCCATAAGGCGAAGAACAAGCTTGGGACCTACATGGTAAATGTGGCAGAGCGCACCTTAAATGAAGTTGATGTGGTACTGTGGCTGGTTGAGCCAAGTACCTTTATCGGAGCCGGAGAGCAGCACATTGTGCAGCAGCTTGGAAAGGTGACAACACCTGTCGTGCTGGTCATTAACAAGGCAGATACCGTGAAGAAGGAAGATATTCTTCCGTGTATCGCAAAATACAATGAAGTATACCAGTTTGCAGATATCGTTCCGGTATCTGCAAGAACCGGTGAAAATACAGACGAGCTTTTAAAGGTCATCATGAAATATCTTCCGTATGGACCGCAGTTTTATGATGAAGATACCATTACCGACCAGCCGGAAAGGCAGATTGTGGCAGAGCTGATCCGTGAAAAAGCACTGCACTGCCTGAATGAGGAGATTCCACATGGAATTGCGGTATCAATCGAGAAGATGAAAGCACGCAAAAAAGTGATGGATATTGAGGCAACGATCATCTGTGAACGTGATTCACATAAAGGAATCATCATTGGCAAGCAGGGATCCATGCTGAAAAAGATCGGCAGTACGGCGCGATATGAGATCGAGCAGATGCTCGAATGTAAGGTAAATCTCCAGCTTTGGGTAAAAGTAAAGAAAGACTGGAGAGACAGCGATTTCCTGATCAAAAACTTTGGATACCGAGAAGACGAGTAAAAAATGTCAAGGTGTTTCTCTGAAAAACAGTTGGCAGATATTACGCAGTATAGCATCTGAAAATATGGGAGAACCTAATCTTAAAAGGCATAAGAAAAAGATGAGGTGACCGAAGGATGAATCAGGAATACTGGGATCAGTTTGCAAGAACAGGACGGGTGGAGGATTATCTCTCCTACCGGGAAAAGGAAGTCTGCAAAGCGAAAACGGAGAAATACGGGGACAAATGCAGTGAATCAGTTAACAACAATGACAGGGATGATTCTGTCGGTAGCACCGATTGGTGAATATGATAAAAGAGTCGTGATCCTGACAAAAGAAAAAGGAAAAATATCAGCGTTTGCAAAAGGGGCGAGACGACCGAACAGTCCGCTTGCAGGGGCTTGTACACCTTGTAATTTCGGAAAATTCATGCTGTATGAAGGAAGAAATTCCAACACTCTCCAGTCGGCAGAGATCGAAAATTATTTTGCAGAGCTCCGCACGGATGTGGAAGCGGCATACTATGCATTTTATTTTCTCGAATTTGCAGATTTTTATACAAGGGAAGCCAATGACGAGCGGGAAATGCTGAAGCTTCTTTATCAGACGATGCGCGTGCTGACGAAAAAGATCATTCCATTTGAGCTGGTACGCTACATATTTGAACTGAAGGCACTCAGTGTCAGTGGGGAAGGACCGCAGGTATTTCAGTGTGTCAGATGTGGGAACAGGGAACGTCCCTGTGTGTTCAGTGTAAAGGAGGGTGGTTTGGTCTGCAGTGAATGCGGTCAGAATGTCTATGACGGAATGCGGCTGAATACGTCTACCCTTTATGCCATGCAGTTCATTGTCGGGACACCGGTGGAAAAGCTCTATACCTTTACCTTAAGCGATGAAGTTTTAAAGGAACTGGGAAAGCTAATGGGGCGTTATCTGGATGTATACGTGGCTCACAGATTCAAGTCGCTTGAGATTCTGGAGCAGCTCACAGGGCTGAAATAACCGGAAAATTGTATATTAGATTAGAAAATAAAGACAAATTTGGTGAAAATTAGCAGGATAAGCTTGCAAAACCCATATGCAATAGGTATAATAGGTGAATCAGAGAGGAATAAATGTTATCGCGATAAGTGGCGTTGTTCTTCTAACGAAAAATAAAAAGAATGCGAGGATTAGTGTTATGGTAGAAAAGACAATGGACAAAATTGTAGCTTTGGCAAAATCAAGAGGCTTTGTATATCCGGGGTCTGAAATCTACGGTGGGCTTGCAAATACATGGGATTATGGTAACCTGGGTGTTGAACTTAAGAACAACGTAAAGAGAGCATGGTGGAAGAAATTCGTACAGGAGAACCCTTATAACGTAGGTGTTGACTGTGCGATTCTGATGAATCCGCAGACATGGATCGCTTCCGGACATCTGGGAGGATTCAGTGATCCGCTGATGGACTGTAAGGAATGTCACGAACGTTTCCGTGCAGATAAGATCATTGAAGATTATGCACATGAGCATGGAATTGATATTCCGGACAGCATTGACGGATGGTCACATGAAGAGATGGAAGGATTTATCAAAGAACATGAAGTACCGTGTCCGACCTGTGGAAAGCACAATTTCACAGAGATCCGAGAATTTAACCTGATGTTCAAGACTTTCCAGGGTGTAACAGAAGATGCAAAGAACGTAGTATACCTTCGCCCGGAGACAGCACAGGGAATCTTCGTAAACTTTAAGAACGTACAGAGAACTTCAAGAAAGAAACTTCCATTTGGTATTGGTCAGATCGGTAAATCATTCCGTAACGAGATTACACCGGGTAACTTTACATTCCGTACCCGTGAGTTTGAACAGATGGAACTTGAATTCTTCTGCAAACCGGATACAGACCTTGAATGGTTTGCTTACTGGAAGAAATTCTGTCTTGACTGGCTGTTCTCTCTTGGACTTAAGGATGAGGAAGTCCGTTACAGAGATCATGACAAAGAAGAGCTTTCTTTCTACAGCAAGGCTACAACAGACGTAGAATTCCTCTTCCCATTTGGATGGGGCGAGCTGTGGGGAATCGCAGACAGAACAGATTATGACCTGACACAGCATCAGAATGTATCAGGACAGGATCTGACTTACTTTGATGATGAAACCAATGAAAAATACATTCCATACGTTATCGAGCCATCACTTGGTGCTGACCGTGTGGTACTTGCGTTCCTTTGCGCAGCATATGATGAGGAAGAACTGGAAGACGGTTCTACACGTACTGTGATGCATTTCCATCCGGAACTTGCACCGGTTAAGATCGGTGTGCTTCCGCTCTCCAAGAAGCTGAATGAGGGCGCTGAGAAGGTTTATGCTATGCTTAGCAAATACTACAACTGCGAATTTGATGACAGAGGAAATATCGGTAAGAGATATCGTCGTCAGGATGAGATCGGAACACCGTTCTGCGTAACTTATGACTTCGATTCAGAAGAAGACGGAGCAGTTACTGTTCGTGACCGTGATACAATGCAGCAGGAAAGAATTAAAATTGAAGATCTCAAAGCGTACTTTGAGAAGAAATTTGAGTGGTAGAGATTTGAAAAGATCCGGATTTCCCAGGTTTGGGAAGTCCGGATCTTTTTGTGCAAAAAAGTTTGTTTGGGAGGTTGTGAGACAAATGGGACAAATATAAGTGTTCAAATTCCGTTGTGCCAACCATTCTGAGGAGCCTCTGAAAGCGAAAATTATGTCAGCAGAGGCTTCCATAATTTCTGAGTCTCCTCGCCATGGCACAACGGAATTTGAACACTTATATTTGTCCCATTTGTCATTCAACTTTACTGGTGGAAACTTTTTTGCGGCAGGGGAAATGCTGGCAAGTGTGAAAATAGACAAAGAAAATCGATGATATAGTTAAAAAATAGTCAATAAAAAACAATGCCTATAGGGAAAAACTATTAAATATTCTGATAAATAATAAACAATAAAGAAAATTATTTAACGCTTGACTAATTGTAACGACAATTATATAATGGGATTAACGTTAAGGTTGGAAGATGAATATGTGAGATACTTGTTGTACAGACGGCGCGCACCGTTATTTAATGTATAGCATGAGCCGAAGGGGCAGGCAGAAACTCTCAGGCAAAAGGAACATATTCGGACAACACTCTGGAGAACAATATATATGTATTGTACCGAAGAAGTAGTCTGGACTATATAGCGCAAAAGTCTGGGTGATCTTTCAGGTGAATGGACAGAGGCAGACAAAAAAGATTTCAATGACGAAAACTTTTTTGCCTGTTTTTTTTGTACCTAAAAAAGGGGAATATTCAGAAAAATACAGATATAAACGATAAAATTCTGAATTAAATACACCGGAAAGGGAGCAAAAAAGACCAGGTAGTTGGTTCTAAGGAGGTAAAAGAGAATGAACAGAATTGAAGAGGTAACAAATTACATTACTGAATGTGATGAAGAAGTAGGGAAAGCGCTGCAGTTAGAACTTGGCCGTCAGCGTAGAAACCTTGAACTGATCGCATCAGAGAATATCGTAAGCCCGGCAGTTATGCTTGCGATGGGAACTGTACCGACAAACAAGTATGCAGAAGGTTATCCGGGAAAACGTTATTATGGCGGATGCGAGGATGTAGATATTCTTGAAAATCTTGCAATTGAACGTGCAAAGAAATTATTCGGATGTGACCATGTATGTGTACAGCCGCATTCAGGAGCAAATGCGAATACAGCTGTATATCAGGCGCTGATCAAACCAGGTGATACAGTTATGGGACTGAACCTGGCACACGGCGGACATCTTACACATGGTTCACCGGTAAACCTTTCCGGTATTCTTTACAATTTCGTACCTTACAATGTCAATGATGACGGTGTTCTGGATTACGATGCAATCAGAAAGCTTGCACGTGAATGCAAACCAAAGATGATCGTAGCAGGAGCTTCGGCTTATCCAAGAGAGATCCGTTTTGATATTTTTGCAGATATCGCAAAAGAAGTTGGAGCTTATCTTTTCGTAGATATGGCACACATTGCAGGTCTTGTTGCAGCAGGACTTCACCAGAGCCCGGTTCCTTATGCTGATGTAGTTACAACAACAACACATAAGACACTCAGAGGACCTCGTGGTGGAATGATCATGTGCAAAGAAGAATATGCAAAAGCGATCAACAAAGCAATCTTCCCGGGAACACAGGGCGGACCTCTGATGCACATTATCGCAGCAAAAGCTGTATGCTTCGGAGAAGCATTAAAACCGGAATTCAAAACCTATCAGGAACAGGTTGTCAAGAATGCAAAAGCACTTGCAGAAGCCATGGTTGAAGAAGGATTCAATCTTGTCAGCGGTGGAACAGACAACCATCTGATTTTGGTAGATCTTCAGAACATGAACATCACAGGAAAAGAACTTCAGAACAGACTGGATGAAGTTTACATCACAGTTAATAAGAATGCAGTTCCGAATGATCCTGCAAGCCCGTTTGTGACCAGTGGAGTTCGTATCGGAACACCGGCTGTTACAACAAGAGGTCTGAAAGAAGAAGATATGAAGACCATCGCAAAACTGATCAAGATGACGATTACAGACTTTGCTATCAAAGCAGATGAAATCCGTGCCGAAGTTACAAAGATCTGCGATAAATATCCACTTTATGAATAACAGGAGGAAAAAATAATGGAATTAAAAACACCCCTTTATGACGTTCATGTAAAAGCAGGTGGAAAGATCGTGCCGTTTGCCGGATACCTTCTTCCGGTTCAGTATGAGACAGGCGTGATCAAAGAGCATATGGCAGTACGTACACAGGCAGGACTTTTTGATGTATCTCATATGGGCGAAATCCTTTGTGAAGGAAAAGATGCTCTTGTCAATCTGCAGCACATCCTTACAAACGATTTTACAAATATGGTAGACGGACAGGCAAGATACAGTCCGATGTGTAACGAGAACGGTGGAACTGTAGATGACCTGATCGTATACAAAAAATCAGATGATCACTATTTTATCGTAGTAAATGCAGCAAACAAGGATAAGGATTATCAGTGGATGCTCGCACATCAGTCAGGAGAGGTTACATTTACAGATGTATCCGACCAGTATGGACAGATCGCTCTTCAGGGACCGAAGGCGATGGAAATCTTAAGAAAACTTACAACAGAAGAAAATATTCCAAAGAAATATTATCATGCAGTATTTGGCGCAGAAGTTGCCGGAATGCCTTGCATCGTATCCAAGACAGGATATACCGGTGAAGATGGTGTAGAGATCTACCTGGCAAGTGATCTGGCAGAAAAGATGTGGGAGACACTTCTTGAAGCAGGAAAAGAAGAGGGACTAATCCCTTGTGGACTTGGTGCTCGTGATACACTTCGCATGGAAGCTGCAATGCCTCTTTACGGACATGAGATGGATGATGAAGTATCACCTCTTGAAACAGGTCTGAACTTCGGTGTTAAGATGAAGAAAGACGAATTCATCGGAAAGAAAGCCATAGAAGACAGAGGAACACCAAAGATCGAAAGAATTGGTCTTAAAGTAACAGGAAGAGGAATCATCCGTGAACATCAGGATCTGTATGCTGGAGATCAGAAGATCGGACATACAACATCCGGAACGCATTGCCCTTATCTTGGATATCCAATCGCCATGGCACTTGTTGATGCCGGAAGCGTAGCAATTGGCGACAAGGTAGAAGCAGATGTACGTGGAAGAAGAGTGGAAGCAGAAGTTGTGCAGCTTCCGTTCTATAAGAGAGCAAAATAAAAGAAAATAATAACGAAAATAGATTAACAGTCCGGTCGCAGAAAAAAGCGATAGAGAGTGTTTGGAAAAGGCGACCGGCAGTTGAAAAGAAAAGGAGATTAAAATCATGGAAGTAAGAGCAGAATTAAAATATACAAAATCACACGAATGGGTAAAAGAAGAAGGTGGAGTCTGGACAATTGGACTTACGGATTATGCACAGTCAGCACTCGGTGATCTCGTATTCGTAAATCTTCCAGAAGCTGGAGACAGTGTAGAAGCCGGAGAAGTATTTGGAGATGTTGAATCTGTAAAAGCGGTATCAGATGTATACTCACCGGTAACAGGAGAAGTTGAAGAAATCAACGAAGAACTTCTTGACGCACCAGAAAAGATCAATGACGCTCCGTATGATGCATGGTTCATCAAAGTAAAAGATGTATCGGGAACAGAGGAACTTCTTTCAGCAGAAGAATATGAGGCATTTGCAGCAAGCGAAGAATAATCAGGGAAAGGCGGTGGACCATTTATGGGAAGCTATGTACCGAATACAAAAGAACAGCGTCAGGAAATGCTGAAAGAAATCGGGTTTCAGACAATTGATGATTTGTTCGCACACATTCCGGCAGAAGTAAAGATCCAGGGCGGTCTTAATATTCCGGAAGGAAAAACAGAATTAGAAGTACGTCGTGATATGGAAAATATTGCTGCAAAGAATCAGGTCTTTAAGACGATTTTCCGCGGCGCAGGCGCTTACCGGCATTTTATTCCGGCAACAGTAAAGAGCGTGATTTCAAAAGAAAATTTATTAACTGCATATACTCCTTATCAGGCAGAGATCAGCCAGGGAATCCTGCAGTCGATCTTTGAATATCAGACCATGATCTGTGATCTGACAGGAATGGATATTTCCAATGCCTGCGTATATGATGGTGCAGAAGCATCCGCAGAAGGTGTGGCAATGTGCCGTGACAGAAAACGCAGCAAAGCACTTGTTTCAGCTACCGTGAATCCATATGTTCTTGAAACAATCAAAACATACTGCTTCGGTAATGAAATGGAAATAGAAGTAATTCCGGAAAAAGACGGACTTACAGATATTGAATATCTGAAAGAACATGTAGATGCACAGACAGCATGTGTACTGATCCAACATCCGAACTATTACGGTAATCTGGAAGAAGCAGCCGAGATTGGTGAGATCACACATGGAGCCGGTGCGAAATATGTGATGAATGTCAATCCGATTTCTCTCGGTGTAGTAAAGACACCGGCAGAATATGGAGCTGATGTGGCAGTTGGCGAAGGACAGCCACTTGGACTTTCTATTGCATTCGGCGGACCATATCTTGGATTTATGGCTGCAACACAGAAGATGATGAGAAATCTTCCGGGACGTATTGTTGGACAGACAGAAGACCACAATGGAAAGAAAGGTTATGTACTTACTCTTCAGGCAAGAGAACAGCATATCCGTCGTGAAAAAGCATCCAGCAATATCTGCTCAAACCAGGCACTCTGCGCACTTGCAGTAGGCGTTTATCTGGCAACAATGGGCAATGAAGGGATTAAGAAAGCAGCAACACTTTCAACTTCAAAAGCACATTATCTTTCAGCAGAACTTGCAAAAGTTGGATATCAGACCGAGAACAAAGGAGAATTTTTCCATGAATTCGTAACTGTATCCGATGTTCCGGCCGCAAAAGCACTTGCAGCACTTGAGGAAAAAGGAATCCTTGGAGGATTTCCGCTTGACGAACACAGAATTCTGTGGTGCTGTACAGAAGTGAATACCAAAGAAGAGATGGACGCAGTTGTTCAGATTTTGAAGGAGGTGCAGT
Organism: Coprococcus sp. RTP21204st1_G4_RTP21204_210225; assembly: GCF_040915385.1. Classification (NCBI taxonomy): domain Bacteria; kingdom Bacillati; phylum Bacillota; class Clostridia; order Lachnospirales; family Lachnospiraceae; genus Coprococcus; species Coprococcus sp. RTP21204st1_G4_RTP21204_210225. The sequence goes on from NZ_JBCPDP010000003.1 coordinate 43,379, forward strand.
AATGTTAATATTTGAAAAAAGCAGACCTGGAAGAGGTTGCGATTTACTGCCAGAATGCGATGTAGAAGTAACACTTCCACAGGAAAAAGATAAAAGAGAGAAAAAACTTCATCTGCCAGAGCTTTCTGAAATTGAACTGAGCAGACATTATACAGAACTTGCAAAGAAATCACATGGTGTGAATGATGGTTTTTATCCACTCGGATCTTGTACAATGAAATACAATCCGAAGATCAATGAAGATATGGCAGCACTTCCGGGATTCACAGAGATCCATCCACTGCAGCCGACACATACGGTACAGGGATGCCTGGAAGTCATCAAAGAATCTGAAAATCTTCTCTGCGAGATCACAGGTATGGATCGTATGACATTCCAGCCGGCAGCCGGTGCTCACGGAGAATTTACAGGACTTCTTCTGATCAAAGCATATCATAAGAGCCGTGGAGACGAAAAGAGAAAGAAAATTATCGTTCCGGATTCTGCACATGGAACCAATCCGGCAAGTGCGGCAATGGCAGGATTCCAGGTAGTCAGCATTGAATCTGCACCGGATGGTGGTGTTGATCTTGAAAAATTACAGGAAGTATGCGGAGAGGATACAGCAGGACTTATGCTTACCAATCCAAATACGGTAGGACTTTTTGATAAGAATATTCTGAAGATCACGGAGATCGTTCATAACTGTGGCGGACTTTGCTACTATGACGGAGCAAACTTAAATGCAGTTATGGGAACTGTTCGCCCTGGAGATATGGGATTTGATGTGATCCATCTGAATCTTCACAAAACATTCTCAACTCCGCACGGTGGCGGTGGCCCTGGAAGCGGACCTGTTGGATGCAAGAGCATGCTGGTTCCGTTCCTTCCGTCTTATGTAGTAGATGGGGAAGAAGAACTGAAATTTGTAAAAGAACCACAGAGCATCGGTGAGATGAAGAGCTTCTATGGAAACTTTACAGTCATCGTAAAAGCACTTACTTATGTGAAGACACTGGGACGCGAAGGTATTCCGGAAGCGAGCCAGAATACAGTTCTGAATGCAAATTACATGATGAACAAACTGAAAGACCTGTATACAATGGCGTATGACGAGGTATGTATGCATGAATTCGTAATGAGTCTTGCAGATTTGAAAAAGAAAACAGGAATTTCTGCAATGGATATTGCAAAAGGACTTCTTGATAACGGTATCCATCCACCGACAATGTACTTCCCGCTGATCGTTGAGGAAGCACTGATGGTAGAGCCGACAGAGACAGAGTCCAAAGAAACTCTGGATGAAGCAGTAGAAGTATTACGCAAACTGTATGAAATCGCAGAAACAGATGCCGAACAGCTTCATCAGGCTCCTGTTACAACACCGGTTACAAGAATGGATGAGGTTGGAGCAGCAAGACATCCATATCTGCGATACGAATGGCAGGACTAATAAGTTATAGCTTAAAGCGAGGGAAAAACTATGATTGAAAAGATTACTTATATTGAAAGCAATCAGTTCAGTCCATATAGAAATCTTGCAGTGGAGGAGTATTTGCTCCTCCACTGCGAGGATAAAGAATGTATTCTTTATCTGTGGCAGAATCAGAATACAGTTGTTATCGGACGGAATCAAAATGCTTGGAAAGAATGTAGAACAACAAAGCTTGAAGAAGAAGGTGGTCATCTTGCCAGACGCCTGTCAGGTGGCGGAGCTGTGTACCATGATCTGGGAAATATGAACTTCACATTTCTGATCAATAAAGAAGAATATAATCTGGACCGGCAGCTTCAGGTAATCATAGGAGCGATGGAGATCCTTGGATTGAAGGCTGAAAAATCCGGGCGTAACGATATCCTGATCGATGGAAAGAAATTCTCGGGAAATGCGTTTTATGAGCAGGAAAAGCATTGCTATCATCATGGCACGATCATGGTAGGAGTAAATATGGAAACCTTATCCAGATATCTGACTGTATCAAAGGATAAACTGAAATCAAAGGGGGTTGATTCAGTAAAATCCAGAGTGACAAATTTAAGAGATTATCTTCCGGAGCTTACAATGGAAGAACTGAAGGTGGCACTTAAACAGTCATTTGAAAAGGTATACGGATTAAAGGTACGTGATAAAAAAATAGAAGACCTTGATACCGGAGTAATTGCAGAAAGAGAGAAATTTTTCTCTTCATGGAACTGGCTTTATGGAAGAAAAATTGATTTTCAGTATGAGCTTTCCCACCGTTTTGGATGGGGAGGGATTACACTTCAGTTTGCAGTAGAATCAGGAAAGATCAAGGATGCAATTGCATGGTCGGATGCACTGAATCCGGATTTCATACATACACTTCCGAAGTATCTGAAAGGATTGAAGTACAGAAAGGAAAGTATCTGTACGGAATTGGGGCTTTTCTGGTCAGATGATCCACAGGAAGAAGAGATGATGAAAGACATTATCGAATGGATTCGGGGCGAGGAACTGTAGGAGGATGAAATAAAATGAGTGAGAAGTTTGATGTAGTAGTAATTGGAGCCGGTCCGGGAGGATATGTGGCAGCAATCAAATCTGCGAAGCTTGGAATGAAGACCGCAGTGATCGAAGAGAGAGAAGTCGGCGGAACATGCCTGAACAGGGGATGTATTCCGGCAAAAGCAATGATTCATGCATCGACATTATATCGTGAAATCAAAGAAGCGGATCGTTTCGGAATTTCAGCATCAGATGTTACTTATGATTTTGAAAAAATACTGGAATATAAGGAGCAGACAACCGGACAGCTTGTTCAGGGAGTAGAACAGCTTCTGCAGGCAAACGGCGTAACAAGATATTATGGAAAAGGCACACTTTTTGAGGGGAAAAAAGTTAAGATTACAGGGAATGAAGAACAGTCTGTCGAAGCAGAGAATGTCATTCTGGCTTCTGGTTCCAAACCACTGATTCTTCCGATTCCGGGAATGGATCTTCCGAGAGTTCTGACAAGTGATGAACTTTTTAAGCTGAAAGAAGTTCCAAAGAGTCTGGTTATCATCGGTGGTGGTGTGATCAGTGTAGAATTTGCAACCGTATATTCCGCACTTGGATCTAAGGTTACCATTCTTGAAGCAATGCCGCGCCTGGTTCCAAATATGGATAAAGAGATCGCACAAAACCTGAAACTGATCCTGAAGAAACGTGGCGTAGAAAGCCATACATCAGCAGCAGTACAGGGTGTGCATATGGAAGGGGATACTTGTGTATGTACCTTCGTTGAAAAAGAAAAAGAACAGACTGTAGAAGCAGAATATGTTCTGTGTGCAGTCGGAAGATGCCCGAATACCGACGGATTATTTGCAGAAGGTGCTGCTCCGGATATGGAAAGAGGACGTGTTCTTGTAAATGATAAATTCGAAAGCAGTATTCCGGGAGTCTATGCGATCGGTGATCTGATCTTTGGCGCACAGCTTGCCCATGCAGCAAGTGCACAGGGAATCGTTGTTGCAGAACAGCTGGCTGGAAAAGAACCTTCTGTGAATCTGGATGTGGTTCCGGGATGTGTTTATACAGATCCGGAAATCGCATCAGCAGGTATTACCGAAGATGCAGCCAAAGAACAGGGAATCAAAGTGAAGACTGGTAAATTTATCATGAGTGCCAATGGTAAATCGCTTATTACAAAAGAAGAAAGAGGATTTATCAAGATTGTGGCAGATGAAGAGACAGATGTGATTCTCGGAGCACAGATGATGTGTGCAAGAGCCACAGACATGGTTGGTGAATTTGTAACTGCGATCGCAAACAAAATGACGGTTGCACAGCTTTTGAAGGGAATGCGTGCACATCCGACGTATAATGAAGGAATCGGAGAAGCCCTGGAAGAAGCAGAGGGTGGAGCGATCCACGTTGTACCAAAGAAAAAGAAATAGAACTGTACAGCAGTAAGGGAATATGATAAAATATTCAGATATCAGCATATGCTGAAAAGTACAAAAAGGAAAATTAAATCATGTTATACGAAGAAGCAAGGGTATATTTGGATCATGTATCGAAATACGGAAGTGTACTTGGCTTAGATAGTATAAAGAGCTTATTGGGTGAGCTTGGAAATCCGCAGAAAGATTTGAAATTTATACATATAGCCGGGACTAATGGAAAAGGATCGATTCTCGCCGGACTCTCCGGTATCCTGCAGCAGGCTGGATACCGGACCGGAAGATACTGTTCTCCGACCGTGATGGGATATATGGAACGATTTCAGGTTGATGGCCAATGGATGGCGGAGGACGAGCTCGCCCCTTTTGTATCTCAGGTGAAAGAGGCAGCAGAAAAAGTAGAAGAAAAAACGGATCTCACCGTAACTGTTTTCGAGATAGAAACAGCGATCGCATTTCTCTATTTCAGAGAAAAACAGTGTGATTATGTCGTTCTGGAAGCCGGAATGGGTGGGCTTCTTGATGCGACAAATGTAATAGATACAACTGTTTTAAGTATTTTTGCATCGATCAGTATGGATCATATCGGAGTGCTGGGAAACACATTAGAAGAGATAGCAGAAAATAAAGCCGGAATTATAAAACCATCATGTCTGGCAGTTGTCACGTCTCCACAGCAGATGTCTGTGACCGATATCCTCCAGAAAAAGGCCGGAGAGTGTGGATGCCGGTTTGTGGTTTCGCATCCGGAAAAGGCTGTGATTTCTGAAGAAACGATGGATGGACAGATTTTCTCTTATGGAGAATATAAAGATATCCGTCTTCGCCTGGCTGGCAGATATCAGATTGATAATGCGGCGACAGTATTGGAAGCTGTGGATGCGTTAAGAAGGAACGGTGTTTCGATTCCGGAAGACGCTGTAAGAAAGGGATTTGTGAAAGTGACATGGCCTGGACGGTTTCAGGTACTTGAAAAAGAACCGACCGTGATCGCCGACGGAGCGCATAACAGGGATGCCGCAAGAAGACTTGCGGAAAATGTGAGAACCTATCTGACGGACAGAAAGATTGTCGGTGTGATGGGGGTTTTTAAAGATAAAGAATATGAACAAATCGCAGAGATCATGGCTCCGTATCTTTCAAAGGTGTATACGATCGATCTTCCAAATGGGGAGAGGAATCTGGGAAAAGAGAGATTATGTGAAGTATTAAAGGCCAAGAACATACAGTCAGAACCGGCAGAGAACATTGCAGATGCGCTTGAAAAAGCAAAAGCAGAATGTAGGAAAGAAGATGTTGTTCTGGTGTTTGGTTCCTTATCTTATCTGGGAGAAGTGATAAGACTTGAACGGGAAACAAACGTGTTTGAAAGAAAAAAGGAAGAGAGAACATTATGGTAGATCATAAAAAAGTAGAACAGGCAATCCGTCTTTTACTGGAAGGAATCGGTGAAGATCCGGATAGGGAAGGACTGGCTGAGACACCGGACCGGATTGCAAGAATGTATGAAGAAATCTGTGGCGGAATGAATGAGGATGCAGCGGAACACCTGAAAAAGACATTTACAGCAGAAAACAATGAGATGGTTGTGGAAAAAGATATTACGTTTTATTCCATGTGTGAACATCATATGCTGCCATTTTACGGAAAGGTTCATATTGCCTATATTCCGGATGGAAAGGTAGTGGGACTTAGCAAGCTTGCACGGACTGTGGAAGTGTTTGCCAGAAGACTTCAGCTGCAGGAGCAGATGACAGCACAGATCGCGGATGCCCTGATGGAGAATCTTCATCCAAAGGGAGTAATGGTACTTGCTGAGGCAGAGCATATGTGTATGACCATGCGTGGAATCAAGAAGCCGGGAAGCAAGACGGTTAGTGTTGTTACAAGAGGTGCATTTGAAAAAAATGAAAAGCTGCAGAACATGTTTTTCCGTATGATAGGTTAGTGCGATGGAAATAAAACGAAAACTGGAAGAGCAGAGGAGGATGCAGAGAATCTGGAAAATATATGAGCATCCTCTTTTTATAGAAGGACTGGTAAAGAATAAAGATGCAGAAAAGGAAAGAATATTCTGCCATCATGATATGAACCATTTTCTGGACGTGGCACGTCTGATGTATATTTTTTCGATGGAGCGTGGATATGCCTTTGGAAAAGAAGAGATTTATGCGACGGCATTACTTCATGACATCGGGAAATGGCAGCAATATAAGGCGGGAGTTCCCCATGAGATAGCGAGTGCTGAAAGTGCAAAAAGGATTCTGGAAGAGACTGGATTTACAAAGGAGGAGTCGGACAGGATTCTTTTTGCAATTTTAAGTCACCGGGGCAATGCAGAAGAGACAGAAAATGCAGGGCAGGATAAGTGGCAGCTTGCAGAAATCCTTTATGATGCAGATAAGATTTCCCGTGCGTGTTATACGTGTCCGGCTGAGAAGGACTGTAACTGGAGCGGAGAAAAGAAGAATCAGAAAATCATCTGGTAGAAAACGAGGAAACAAAATGAAAATTGGGAATAAAGAATTTGACACAGCAAACCATACTTATATTATGGGAATCCTGAATGTGACACCGGATTCTTTTTCGGACGGGGGAAAGTGGAACGGTTATGATGCGGCAATGCGTCATGCAGAAGAGCTTTTAGAAGGCGGAACCGATATCCTGGATATCGGAGGAGAGTCCACAAGACCAGGACACCAGCAGATTACGTCAGAAGAAGAAATTACAAGAACTGCGCCGGTTATCGAGGCTGTCAAAAAGAATTTTGATGTGCCGGTTTCGATTGATACTTATAAGAGTGAGGTGGCAGAGGCAGCACTTCAGGCAGGAGCAGATCTGGTAAATGATATCTGGGGATTCCAGTACGATGAAAAGATGGCAGGTCTTGTGAAAAAATATGATGCGGCATGCTGTCTGATGCATAATAAAAATGAGGCGGTGTACAAGAATTTCCTGAAGGATATGTATGCAGAATTGCAGAAGTGTGTAGATACAGCGAAAGCGGCTGGGATTGAAGATGACCGGATCATGCTGGATCCGGGGGTTGGATTTGGAAAGACCTACGAGATGAACCTGGATGTGATGAAGCATCTGGATCTTTTTAACGGACTTGGATATCCGATGCTTCTTGGAACTTCCAGAAAATCCATGATCGGTCTGACACTGGATCTGCCGATAACAGAAAGAGAAGAAGGAACTCTTGTCACAACCGTGATGGCAGTACAGAGTCATTATGGATTTGTGCGCGTTCATGATGCTGAGAAAAACCGCAGAGCGATCAAGATGACAGAAGTGATTCTGGCAAGAGAGTAAGCAGGAGAAAAAGATGGATCAGATAAAAATTGAAAACCTGGAAATATTTGCAAATCATGGGGTGTATCCGGAAGAAAACAGACTGGGACAGAAGTTTCTGGTTTCCTGCATTTTATATGTGGATACACGCAGGGCGGGAAAAACGGATGACTTGGAAGCGTCTGTGAATTACGGAACCATTTCCCATCTGATAAAAGAAAAGATGGAAGAGAAGAATTACAGGCTGATCGAAGCAGTAGCAGAGCAGCTTGCAGAAGAGATCTTATTATTTGATGAGAAGATCCGGAAAGTCATGGTGGAAGTAAAGAAACCATGGGCACCGGTAGGACTGCCGCTTGAGACAGTTTCCGTGAAGATTGAACGTTGCTGGAATGAAGCGTTTATCGCACTCGGATCGAATATGGGTGACAAGAAAAAATACATTGAGAATGCGGTAGAAGAGCTGAAAAATGAAAAACTTTGCAGAGTCCTGAAGGTATCGAAACTGATCGGAACCGAGCCATATGGCGTGACGGATCAGGATGAATTCCTGAACGGGGCACTGAAAATGGAAACACTGCTTACCCCGCATGAGCTTCTGGAGCTGTTACACCGAATTGAGCAGGAAGCCGGAAGAAAGCGGATCCGCAGATGGGGACCGAGAACACTGGATCTGGACATCATTTTCTATGGGGATCAGATCATTGAAGAGGATGATTTATGTATACCACATATCGATATGCAGAACAGGGAATTTGTGCTTGGACCAATGTGTGAGATCGCACCGCATAAACGGCATCCTGTTTTGAAGGAAACGATGACGGAAATGCTTGTAAAGTTAAAGGGTAATAATTGACTTCTTATCGGGAGAGGATTATACTGAAAGCATTGTGGGGAATCCCAACTGAATTGAAGAGAGGTATAGAAATGGAAGAAAAAAAGAATCTCTGGAGCTCTTATGATGAAGCTGCCAAAAAAGAACTTCATGAAATCAATGAAAAGTACAAAGCTTGCCTGGATGCCGGAAAGACAGAGCGTGAATGCGTAAAGCTTGCGGTTGAGATGGCGAAAGAAGCAGGATATCAGGATATCAAAGATGTTCTGAAAGAAGGAAAGAGCCTGAAAGCAGGAGATAAAGTATATGCGGTATGCATGGAAAAAATGCTTGCTATGTTCCGTATGGGCGAAGAACCGCTTTCAAACGGTATGAATATCCTTGGAGCTCATATCGATTCACCACGTATTGATGTGAAACAGAATCCATTATATGAAAGTGAAGGAATGGCTTATCTGGATACACATTACTATGGTGGAATCAAAAAATACCAGTGGGTAACAGGACCGATGGCACTTCATGGTGTTGTTGCGAAAAAAGATGGAAGTGTAGAAGAGATCAGCATTGGGGAAAAAGAGTCTGATCCGGTATTTGTTATTACAGACCTTCTTGTTCATCTTGCAGCAAACCAGATGTCAAAGAAAGCAAGTGAAGTGATCGAAGGAGAAAAGCTGGATCTTCTGATTGGAAACAGTCCGCTTGATAAAGCGGAGGGACTTGATGAAGAAGAAAAAGAAACGATCAAGGCTAATGTACTTCATATTTTAAAAGAGAACTATGGAATCGAAGAAGAGGATTTTGCATCGGCTGAGCTGGAAATTGTTCCGGCCGGAAAGGCAAGAGACTGTGGATTTGACCGCAGTATGATCCTTTCTTATGGACAGGATGACAGAGTCTGCGCATTTACTTCTCTGTTCGCTATGCTGGATGTGGAAAATGCAAAGCGTACAGGATGCTGTCTGTTAGTAGATAAAGAAGAGATCGGAAGCGTCGGAGCAACTGGAATGCATTCTCGTTTCTTTGAAAATACAGTTGCAGAGCTTGTTGCACTTACAGAAGGTGAATCTGAACTGAAGGTACGCCGTGCACTTGCTAATTCAAGAATGCTTTCTTCTGACGTAAGCGCTGCTTATGATCCGATGTTTGCAGAAGCATTTGAAAAGAGAAGTGCCGCATTCTTTACAAAGGGACTTGCATTTAACAAGTTTACAGGAAGCCGCGGAAAGAGCGGATCCAATGATGCAAATGCAGAATATCTTGCAAGACTGCGCAAGGTGATGGACGATGCAGGCGTTACTTACCAGTTCGCAGAACTTGGTAAAGTCGATGTAGGCGGTGGCGGAACCATCGCATATATTATGGCAAATTATGGTATGGAAGTGATCGACAGCGGTGTTGCTGTACTTTCCATGCATGCACCTTATGAAGTCAGCAGCAAAGCTGATGTGTATGAAGCAGTAAAGGGATACAGAGCATTCCTTCTGAATATGTAAGAGATGAAAAGAACTCAGGCAAAACAATGGATACAGTCCGGTTTTGCCTGAGTTTTTTCTGATAATAACAAAATTTATAGTATATAAAAGAAATTTAATTACGGAGATTTTTTTTATAGAAGAAATCACTTGAAGAAATTGAACTCTTCGATAAATTCACTTTTTTTGTACGAAAAAAAGTGCATAAGGGTTGACTATCACAGTTAAAACATTTACAATATTAGTGCGGTAAAATCCGTTTTTTAAGGGCGATATAAGATATGAAAAGAGCAGACAGTTACCAGTCTGACTGTGATTTTCAAGTTTTATATATATCAATTACCAATAACGAGGAGGAATTGTAAAATGGCAACAAAATGGGTTTACATGTTTACAGAAGGTAATGCCGATATGAGAAACCTGCTTGGTGGAAAAGGCGCTAACCTTGCTGAAATGACAAACTTAGGTCTTCCAGTGCCACAGGGCTTCACAATCACAACAGAAGCTTGTACTCAGTATTATGAGGACGGAAGACAGATCAATGAAGAAATCATGGCTCAGATCATGGAAGCTATTACAAAGATGGAAGGAATCACAGGAAAGAAATTCGGTGATAAAGAGAATCCACTTCTTGTTTCCGTTCGTTCTGGTGCAAGAGCATCTATGCCTGGTATGATGGATACAATCCTGAACCTTGGTCTTAACGAAGACGTTGTCAATGTACTTGCTGAAAAATCAGGCAACCCACGTTGGGCTTGGGACTGCTACAGAAGATTTATTCAGATGTACTCTGACGTAGTTATGGAAGTAGGTAAAAAATACTTCGAAGAACTGATCGACAAGATGAAAGCTGAAAGAGGCGTTAAACAGGACGTTGAACTTACAGCAGAAGATCTTCACGAATTAGCTAACCAGTTCAAGGCAGAATATAAAGAAAAAATCGGTGCTGAATTCCCGACAGATCCAAAGGAACAGTTAATGGGAGCTATCAAAGCCGTATTCCGTTCATGGGACAACCCGAGAGCAAATGTATACCGTCGTGACAACGATATCCCGTATTCATGGGGAACTGCTGTTAACGTACAGATGATGGCATTTGGTAACATGGGTGATGACTGTGGTACAGGTGTTGCATTTACACGTGACCCAGCTACAGGAAATAACGGACTGTTCGGAGAATTCCTTACAAATGCTCAGGGAGAAGACGTAGTTGCAGGTGTTCGTACACCAATGCACATTTCAGAAATGGAACAGAAATTCCCAGAAGCATTCAAACAGTTCAAAGAAGTATGCAAGACTCTGGAAACACATTACAGAGATATGCAGGATATGGAGTTTACTGTAGAACATGGTAAACTGTACATGCTTCAGACACGTAATGGTAAGAGAACAGCTCAGGCTGCTCTTAAGATTGCTTGTGATCTCGTTGATGAAGGAATGAGAACCGAAGAAGAAGCAGTTGCTATGATCGATCCTCGTAACCTTGATACACTGCTTCATCCACAGTTCGATGCAGCTGCACTGAAAGCTGCTGTACCGATGGCTAAAGCACTTGGAGCATCTCCAGGAGCTGCTTGTGGTAAGATCGTCTTCACAGCTGATGATGCTGTAGAATGGGCTGCAAGAGGAGAAAAAGTTGTTCTTGTACGTCTTGAAACATCACCGGAAGATATCACAGGTATGAAGTCTGCTCAGGGTATCCTGACAGTTCGTGGTGGTATGACATCACACGCAGCCGTTGTTGCACGTGGTATGGGAACATGCTGTGTATCTGGTTGTGGTGACATCAACATGGATGAAGAAAACAAGAAATTCACACTTGGTGGAAAAGAATACCATGAAGGAGATGCAATCTCTCTTGATGGATCTACAGGTAACATTTATGACGGAATCATCCCGACTGTAGACGCTACAATCGCAGGTGAATTCGGAAGAATCATGGGATGGGCTGACAAGTACAGAACTATGAAAGTTCGTACAAATGCTGATACACCAGCTGATGCTAAGAAAGCCCGCGAACTTGGTGCTGAAGGTATCGGACTTTGCCGTACAGAGCATATGTTCTTCGAAGGCAACAGAATTGATGCATTCCGTGAAATGATCTGCTCTGAAACAGTAGAAGAAAGAGAAGCTGCACTTGCTAAGATCCTTCCGGAACAGCAGGGAGACTTCGAAAAACTTTATGAAGCACTGGAAGGAAATCCGGTTACTATTCGTTTCCTTGATCCACCGCTTCATGAATTCGTTCCAACAGAAGAAGAAGATATCAAGAAACTTGCTGATGCACAGGGCAAATCTGTTGACCAGATCAAAGCAATCATCAGCTCTCTGCACGAATTCAACCCAATGATGGGACATCGTGGATGCCGTCTTGCTGTAACTTATCCGGAAATCGCTAAGATGCAGACAAGCGCAGTTATCCGTGCTGCTATCAATGTTAAGAAAGCTCATCCGGATTGGAATGTTAAACCGGAAATCATGATCCCGCTGGTTGGCGATATCAAAGAGCTTAAATATGTTAAGAAGTTTGTAGTAGAAACAGCTGACGCTGAAATCGCTGCTGCAGGAAGCGACCTTGAGTACGAAGTTGGTACAATGATCGAAATTCCTAGAGCTGCTCTTACAGCTGATGACATCGCAAAAGAAGCTGACTTCTTCTGCTTCGGTACAAACGACCTTACACAGATGACATACGGATTCTCACGTGATGATGCTGGTAAGTTCCTTGAAGCTTACTATGACGCTAAGATCTTCGAGAACGATCCATTTGCTAAACTTGACCAGACAGGTGTTGGTAAACTTATGAAGATGGCTATCGAACTCGGAAAACCGGTTAATCCGAAACTTCACGTTGGTATCTGTGGAGAACATGGTGGAGATCCAAGCTCTGTAGAATTCTGCAACAGCATTGGTCTTGATTATGTATCTTGCTCACCATTCCGTGTACCGATCGCTCGTCTGGCTGCTGCTCAGGCTGCAATCGCTCAGAAGAATGCAAAATAAGCATACATTAAATTAATAAGACAAAGCAATGATTTGCTTATAGAAGATCCCTTACATCAAATATGGTGTAAGGGATTTTTGATAAATTTATTGCACTATAATTTTTATTGGCGTAATATGTTAAATATAGTAATGCTAATATATGATCTACCAGTGGTGTGACTAACAGATTTTGATATAATATTTGAAGCAAGATTGACACATGATAAATTTAAAAGTATAATAAACAAATTGATATAATAAATGCGCTAAAAAAGGAGATAACCATGAAAGAAATTGAGACAATTCAAGATTTTAAACAATTTTTGAATACGAATCGTGATAAGCTTCGGGCGCATGCAATAAAGGTAGAGGAACTGCCACCGGAAGATGAATGGATTCAGGAAGATGAATGGGATGAAATTTATAAACGGGAGGTAGTTCAGCATGGAAAAGTATAATATTGGTGATGTATGGTGGATTCATTTTCCATATGGGGATGAAGATAGGGAAAAACGGAGACCAGCGATTATAATTGATGATGATACTATTGCCATCCTTGCTATGTATGTTACTAGTAGAAATAAAGAAAATCCATATAGTATCGAAATCGAAGATTGGAAAGCAGTAGGATTGTCACGACCTTCATGGACTAGAATTGATAAAATAGTTAAAATAAGTGAATGGTATATGGATAGAAAAATAGGAAGGATTTCTGAAAAAGATTTTCTGAAGATTATGCAATTGTTTGTTGAAGTTACAAGCGGTAAATGGCATGAATTTTCGATTATTGCAGTAAAGAATAGTGATGGAGAGTATTTGCAGAGATATGATGATAGATGGAAATGTTGGTTATTTCCATATGTCAGAAGTACAAATGAAAATAAAGAAAATGTGGATAGCTATATAAGTAAACTATTAAGAAAAACGGTAGTTACAAAATATGTAACAGTTGCTAAACATTGCAAATATTCCGAAAGTGATAAGTTATATAAAATATATAATCATAAATTATATGAAGTATTATTGGATTCAGTACCAAAGAATATGGAAAATAAAGAGTTTGATATTGATAATACGAAATATAAATGGATGTCTATTACAGAATTAGAGCAAGATGAAAATGTGATGGAAAAGAATGATGATATTATTGCATTTGTAAAAACAAAATGCCGCTAATGGTAATAAGAAATTGTACATATTTTTTACTAGCTTTATTTAATGTGTAGGGAAAACATAAAATACAATTAGGCAAAGGGTTGAAAATAGTTTATAATATAAAAGAAAAATATAAGAAGACCTTATATCAGATTTTTAATCAGGTATGAGGTCTTATTCAATATTGGAGGAATGATTGAAAAAAAGATTTCATATTAGTATAAAATTATTAAAGATGATATGAAATTAGAAGATAAAATGGAATGAAAAAGTTGTAATTAAAAAGGAGAATGTGAGATGGATTTTAATCTTAATGAGTATCATCGAAATATATCAGATGAATTACTATTAGAAGATGTTAAAGATATTTCTAAAAAGATAGGTAGAAATACACTCACTCAAAATGAGTATAAAAAAGCAGGAGGAAAATTTGGGAAAAATACTTTTTTACGTCGTTTTGGAAGTTGGAATAATGTTTTAGTGTTGTGTGAGCTGAAAGTGAATCAAAGACAATTAGATGCAGCTAAGGGAAGTCATATGTACCAGCATATAGAAACAGAAGAACTTTTAATGGATTTAAAAAGTGTTGCAATTTATTTAAATAAAGATAGTTTGAGTAGTAAAGAATATGGAAAAAATGGAAAGTATTCTGCTGCAACGTATTTTAAACGATTTGGCACTTGGAATAAGGCATTATGTGATGCTGGATTAAAACCATTTAGTCGAGTATCTAGCCAACGATTAAATGATGAAGAATTATTAAAAGAAATTGAATGTGTTTGGATTAAATTAGGTAGGCAACCGACTTCAACTGATATAAAAAATGGCATTTCAAAATATTCACTGCATGCATATGCGGAACACTTTGGTGGTTGGAGAGGAGCGTTGGATGCATTTATTAAGTTTGTTAATGAAAGCTCTGATTGTGTTATAAAAAAAGAAAAGGCACCAGAAAAGGAAGTTCAATATATGGATGACTTTGTTTCTAATAGCGGATATAAACATAAGACACCTCGTGATGTTAATTTGCGCCTTCGATTCAAAATCATGCAACGGGATAATTTTAAATGCTGTATTTGTGGGGCATCACCAGCAACTAATCCAAGTGTTGAACTACATATTGATCATATTGTTCCATGGTCAAAAGGGGGAGAAACAATACCTGAGAATTTACAGACATTATGTAGCAAATGCAATCTTGGGAAAAGTAATTTAATATAAAAGTAAAAAGATGTAAGAGTTAGAGGTAGTAGAAAATAATAAAAAATCTAGGACGGAGGAGAACTATATGGAATTACTAAACGGAAGACCAACAGACACACAAGGCAGATTGGATAAGGAAATCCGCGTATATGACTTCCTTGATTCGCTTGGAGTCGTATATCAGAGAATCGACCATGAAGCCGCAATGACAATGGAGGCATGCGAGGAAATTGACCGGACACTGGAGGCGACGATCTGCAAGAATCTGCTTTTATGCAATCGGCAGGAGACACGGTTTTATTTATTGATGCTTCCGGGAGATAAGGTGTTTAAAACAAAGGATCTGTCAGCGCAGATCGGTTCGTCCAGACTTTCTTTTGCAAAAGCGGAGTATATGGAACAATATCTGGACATCACGCCGGGATCTTTAAGTGTGCTTGGACTGATGAATGATAAGGACAAGATGGTACGGCTTCTGATCGATGAAGATGTGCTTACAGGAGAATATATCGGATGTCATCCATGTATCAATACATCGAGTCTCAGACTTAAGACAAAAGATCTGGTAGAGAAGATTATTCCGGCAATGGAACATGAGCCGACCATCGTGAAGTTGTAAATCCGCCAGAAAACGAAAAGGGTAGCAGAAACAGCAATATAGAAACAGAAAGATTTTTGACAGTGCAAATATAAAAACTGGATAATGAAAAATATTACAAAATCTATATAAAAAAGAAAATAAATTCATGCAAAATTCATATAAAAAAAGAAAGAAACACCTTGACGAAAAGAAAGATTTCTCTTAAAATATGAAAGGTTGTGCAAAAGAAGGACAACTGCCGTGCATAATCATCTGGACACAGACGGATATACGGCAGTTTTATTATGTGACATATTAGGATTGCGGGAATTGCTTAGCAATGGAGCAATCTGATTACGCCAGTGAGGGTCAAAAGGTATTTTAACCCCTTTGATACCAGATTGCTACGTGCTTTGCACTCTCGCAATCCTCAAAAACATTCGTAATCCGCTCATTTTTCTTTGAAAAATGGCTACTTACTCATGTTTTTGGCGGGTCAAGAGGTCAAAAATCCTCTTGCAAGCAAACTTGCATCGGCTTTCTGACCTTTTGACCCTGGTATCATCATTTTATCATGCAAATAAAAGGAGAGATATACGGATGAAGTATGATGTAATTATTATCGGTGCCGGACCAGGCGGAATTTTTGCTGCTTATGAGTTGATGAAAAAGAAACCAGACTGCAAGATTGCAGTATTTGAAGAAGGTTATCCGCTGGAAAAGAGAAAATGTCCGATTGATGGCGAAAAAGTAAAGAGCTGTATCAACTGCAAACGCTGCTCGATCATGTGCGGATTTGGCGGAGCCGGAGCATTTTCAGATGGAAAATACAATATCACCAATGATTTCGGCGGAACTTTATTTGAGTATATCGGTAAAAAACAGGCTGTTGAGCTGATGAAGTACGTCGATGAGATCAATATGGAAAATGGTGGAGAAGGGACAAAACTGTACTCCACAGCCGGAACAAAATTTAAAAAGCTTTGTCTTCAGAACAAGCTGAATCTTCTGGATGCATCTGTACGTCATCTGGGAACAGATATCAATTATGTCGTTCTTCAGAATCTTTATGATCAGATGAAGGATAAAATGGACTTCTTCTTTGATGCACCGGTTGAGACAATCGAGATCACTGATGGCGGATACCGCATTGTATGTGAAAATGGCACTTATGAATGTAAGAAATGTGTGGTTTCTGTCGGACGAAGCGGAAGCAAATGGATGGAAAAGGTCTGCAAGGAGCTTGCAATCCCGACCAAATCAAACCGTGTGGATATTGGTGTCCGTGTAGAGCTTCCGGCAGTGATCTTCTCACACCTGACAGATGAGCTTTACGAGAGCAAGATCGTATACCGTACAGAAAAATTCGAGGACAATGTGCGTACTTTCTGTATGAATCCGAACGGTATTGTGGTAAATGAAAATACCAACGGTATCATCACAGTAAACGGACACAGCTATGAAGGAAATGAAAAAAAGACGGACAACACCAACTTTGCCCTTCTGGTTGCAAAGCATTTCTCTGAGCCATTTAAGGACAGTAACGGATATGGTGAAAGTATCGCAAGACTTTCCAATATGCTAGGCGGTGGTGTGATCGTACAGCGTTTTGGTGATCTGGTACGTGGAAGAAGAAGTACAGAAAAGCGTATTGAAGAAGGTCTGGTAACACCAACCTTATCAGCAACGCCTGGTGATCTGAGTCTGGTTCTTCCAAAGCGAATCATGGATGGAATCATTGAGATGATCTATGCTCTGGATAAGGTAGCACCTGGTACAGCAAATGACGATACCCTTCTCTATGGTGTGGAAGTAAAATTCTACAATATGGAAGTAGAGATCGATAAGAATCTGGAAAGCTGCCATAAGGGACTGTATGTGATCGGTGACGGAAGTGGTGTTACACATTCTCTGTCCCATGCATCTGCAAGTGGTGTTTATGTTGCGAGACATATTATCAGCGAAGAAGAATAGTCTGCAAATAAAAAGTCGGACTGGGATGGAAAAGTAAAATAAAGAGAAAATTAAAAACCGTAAATCCGGAGATTTGCAGTATTGTAAAGAGCAAATCCGGATTTACGGTTTTTTGTTGTATCGAAAAAGTAGTAGAACTTTTTGATGCAGATATGCCTAGTTTTTTATGGTTGCCCGCCGGTAAGTCATATAGGCGATCACAGCAGTTGCAAATTCGGTAATTCCGAATGCGTACCAGACTCCGGAAGCCCCGAAGATCCGGCTTAAGATAAATGCGGCCGGAATAATGATGATCGTATATCTGCACAGTGAGATGAGCAGGGACGGTGTTCCCTTTCCAAGTCCTTCGAGTGCACCAGAGCTGGTGATGGACACGGAAGAAACTAAAAATCCGAGGCTGATAATCCGAAGTGCCATTCCTCCTGCCTGAATGGTTTCCGGATTAGAACTGAACAGTGCGATCAGTGAATCCGGGAAGAGCTGGCAGTAAACGGTACCAAAGAGCATGATCCCAAGACTCAGATAAAGGGTATCGGCAAACAGTCTGTGGACACGCTTTGTCTCACCGGCACCGTAGTTGTATCCGATCAACGGACGCATTCCCTGGATGATTCCATTTGCCGGAAGATACAGGAAGGTCTGAAGCTTGTAATAGATTCCGAGCACCACCACGTAAACCTGGGAGTAGGCGGAGAGAATCCCATTTAGTGCGGTGATAAGCAGGGATGGAAGTGCCATATTCAAAGTGGCAGGGATTCCAACCGCGTAAAGCCGTCCGGCCATGGCACGGTCTACGTGGCAGCTTCTATGAATTTTCACCGGAAGCGGTCTGGTAAAATAAAAGGCAAGGTACAGTACCAGTGTGACAACCTGACCAAGACCGGTTGCAAGTGCGGCTCCTTCAATTTCCATTTTCGGGAACGGTCCGATTCCGAAGATCAGAAGTGGATCCAGTACGATATTGAAAATACATCCGCTCATCATGCAGATCATGGACACGCGCATCCGTCCGACTGCCTGAAAAATTTTTTCCCAGGTAATTTCAAGAGAGATTACAATGGAAAATCCAAATGCGATCCGGGAGTAGGCATTTCCCATCTGAATAACGGTTACGTCTTTTGTAAAAATCTGTAAAAATAGCGGCATTACGGCAATTGTGACTACGGTAAGAACAATACCGTGGATGACAGAGAGAAAAAGTCCCTGTGTGGCAGCTGCATCCGCTTTTTTCTGATCCTGGGCGCCAAGGAAAAAGGCAATGGCAGCATTGATCCCGATTCCAAAGCCGACACCGACTGAGGTGATAAAATTTTGGATCGGGTAGACTAAGGACAGAGCAGTCATTGCTTCTTCACTGATCTGTGCAACGAAATAGCTGTCAACAATATTATAAAGAGAGTTGACCATCATTGAGATCACCATTGGCAGAGCCATGGAAAGCAGAAGCGGCAGAATCGGTTTTTCTTTCATGTAAGTCTGGTTCATAAACATTCCTCCTGATAAATATAAAGCATAAGGTACAAAATCTGTAAAAAAGGGCAGAAGCCCGATACATAAAAAGCCACATAACTGCCGCTGTCTGCAACAAGTTATGTGGCGAAAAGTAGATATCTATTTTGATATCCAGAAAAATCCACAAAGATTTTGGTATAAAATTACACAGATAATTATTTTAAAAATTTTCCTTCCATTTGTCAATATCTTTTTGAAAAAATAGCAATTAAAATATTGACAAAAAAGTAAGCCTAAACTAACATTAGTGTATGAAATGTAACATTACTACGATGTGAGTAACTAAAGGAAGGAGTAGAGAAATGTTTTTAGAGATTAAGGGGATTAAAAAGTCGTTTGGAACAGGCGACAGCCGGGTAAATGTTCTGAAAGGATTTGATCTGGAAATTGAAAGAGGAGAGTTTTGTGTGCTTCTGGGACCATCTGGTTCCGGAAAATCGACTCTTCTGAATATTATAGGTGGTATTGACGGGGCAGATGAAGGAAGTATTACGATTGATGGAGAACAGCTGGAGGATATGACAGAGAAGAAGCTGTCCCTGTATCGGAGAAAGCATCTGGGTTATATATTCCAGATGTACAATTTGATTCCAAACCTGACACTTAGAGAAAATATTGAAATCGGTGCTTATTTAAGTAATCGTCCGCTGGATGTGGATGAGCTGATGCAAACGCTGGGTATTTATGAACATCAGAACAAGCTGCCGAACCAGCTTTCCGGAGGACAGCAGCAGAGAACCGCGATTGGACGTGCAATTGTCAAAAATCCGGACATCCTGCTCTGTGATGAGCCAACCGGTGCGCTGGATTATAAGACATCCAAGGAAATCCTGAAGCTGATCGAAACAGTCAATCAGAAATATGGGAATACCATTATTATGGTTACCCATAACGATGCAATCAAGGATATGGCAGACCGGGTGGTAAAACTTCGTGATGGAATGATCCGCAAAAATTACTGTAATGAGCATAAACTTTCTGCAAGTGAGCTGGAATGGTAAGGAGGACGCGTGTTATGAAGAGTCCGTTGAGAAAACGGCTTCCGAGAGAACTGAAGGGAGAAATTGGAAAATACCTGGTGGTTCTGATCCTTATGATTGCAACGATTGGGTTTGTATCCGGCTTTCTGGTTGCTGACGGAAGCATGATAAAAGCATATAATGAAGGCTTTGAGAAATACAAGATTGAAGATGGAAATTTCCGGGTAAAGAAAAAAATTACCAAAGCACAACAGGAAAACATCGAGAAAAATGGTGTGACACTGTATGAAAACTTTTATCTGGAAGAGGCACTGGATAATGGAAGTACCATGCGTATTTTCAAAAACAGGGAAGAGATCAACCTGGTGTGCCTGATGGAAGGAAAGCTTCCTGAAAAAGCAGGAGAAATGGCAATTGACCGTATGTATGCGGACAATAATAAGATTTCTGTCGGAGATACACTGAAAAGTGGTTCACAAAAGTGGAAAGTCACAGGATTTGTGGCACTGTCTGACTATAGCTGCCTGTTCCAGAACAATAATGACAGCATGTTTGATGCAATCAAATTCGGGGTATCGGTTGTAACACCGGAAGAGTTTGAATCTCTGAATCAGGATAAGATTCAGTACAGTTATTCCTGGGTGTATGACAAAGAACCGAAAAATGAAAAACAGGAAAAAAAGATGTCGGAAGATCTGATGGAAGCACTAGGGGAAGAAGTCACTCTGGAGTCTTTTGTGCCACAGTATCTGAACCAGGCAATTACATTTACCGGTGATGATATGGGGAGTGACCGTGCAATGATCACAATGCTCCTCTATATGATTATTGTGATCATTGCGTTTGTATTTGGAATCACGATCAGCAATACGATCCGGAAAGAAGCAGGCGTGATCGGAACTCTGCGGGCTTCTGGGTATACAAGAAAAGAACTGATCGGACATTACATGGCACTTCCGGTGATCGTCACGCTGATTGGTGCGGTGATCGGAAATATTCTGGGTTATACAGCACTGAAAAAAGTATGTGCGGGGATGTATTATGGAAGCTATAGTCTGCCGACCTATGTGACAGTATGGAATGCAGAGGCTTTCTGGATGACAACGGTGGTTCCGGTGCTGATCATGCTGGTAGTCAACTATGGAATCCTTCGTTACAAGCTGAGGCTTTCACCGCTGAAATTTCTGAGAAGAGATCTTTCTGGAAGCAGGCGGAAAAGAGCAGTCCGGCTAAGTCCGAAGCTTGGAATCTTCCATCGGTTCCGACTGCGTGTGATCTTCCAGAATATGAGCAATTACATCGTACTTTTTATTGGAATCATATTTGCGAATCTGCTTTTGTTCTTTGGACTTTTGCTGCCGTCAGTACTTTCGCACTATCAGCAGGATATCCAGAGCAATATGCTTGCAAAATACCAGTATATGCTGGAGGTTCCGGTAAGTGCGATGAGCGGAAACAAACTGGACAGTATGCTGGAGCTTTTACAGTTCTCTTATGGAACAAAGACGGAAAATGAAGACGCGGAAGCATTCAGTGCGTATTCACTGGAAACACTGCCGAGCAAATATAAGACAGATGAAGTGATCCTGTATGGAATCAAACCGGACAGTAAATATATCGATGCAGATCTGGAGGACGGTGACGGTGTCTATATTTCCAGTGCCTATGCAGAGAAGTTTCTGTTGAAGCCGGGCGACTCGATCACGTTGAAAGAAAAATATGAAAAGACAAAGTATACATTCAAGGTTAAAGGAATCTACAAATACAGCGGTGGAATCTGTGTCTTTATGCCACAGGAGCAGTTGAATGATACCTTTGATCTGGGAAACGATTATTTCAGTGGATATTTTTCCAATTCGAAGATCAAGGATATTGACGGAAAATACATCGGTTCGGTGCTTGATCTGGAAGCACTGACAAAGATTTCGAGACAGCTGGATGTATCTATGGGAAATATGATGGGGATGGTCAACGCATTTGCAATCGGTATTTATATGGTTGTGATCTATCTGTTATCCAAGATCATTATTGAGAAAAATGCACAGGCTATTTCCATGACGAAGATCCTGGGATATACCAATGGAGAGATCAGCAGGCTTTATATCTGGTCGACAACTATCGTGGTGATCATCTGTCTGCTTCTCAGCCTGCCGATTGAGAAAGCAGTTATGAATGTGCTGTTCCGGGAAATGATGCTGACCAGTATTTCCGGCTGGATCGCACTTTGGATCGATCCGAAGATCTATGTGGAAATGTTCCTGATCGGAATCGGAACCTATGCAGTTGTGGCAATGTTAGAATATCGAAGGATTAAACATGTGCCGATGGATGAGGCACTGAAAAATGTAGAGTAAGGGGCGGAAAAGAAGAGAATTAAGGTACGGATTAGGGCAGACTAAGCTGCCCTGTAGATTGCCGGGACGATCTCGCGGAGGAGAGCAAGAAGCGCCTGAAACTGTGCATGATGATAAATGTTTTTCCGGTAGACGGCACAGATATCCCTGGTGTCATGAAAGTGATCCGGGATAAAGAAATGAATGTTCGGAAAGGAAGTAGTCCGTGCATAAATTTCAGGAAGAAAGGCAATCCCCATCCCTCGTCTTGCAAGAGAAAAGGCAGTATTACTGCTGGTGCAGATGCAGCGGATATTTGGATGGAAGGCAGCAGTATCGCAGATCTTCCGGCTGATCTTTCCGAGATCGTGATCTTCTGAAAGCAGAATAAATGGAACTGCAGATAACGCAGGTAAATGAATTTGAGGAGTGGCAGAGATGCCCTCCTTTTTTGGTGATGGATCGGAAAAAGGACACAGAGAGTCAGAAATTGCCAGGACAAAGCTTTCCTTTACCAGAAGCTCACTCTCAAAATTGATAGTATCTGGGCTGGAAATATCGAGAATCAGATCCAGCTTGTCTTCTTCCAGCATCTGACGCAGGATGTAAGTCGGCTGCTCAATGATCTGGATATCACAGTTCTCATACATGGAATAAAAGCGTTCCAGAACCGGTGCCAGAAGCCGTTCACTTCGGTGGGGACTGAGGCCCAGCCGGATCAGCGTCCGGGAACCGGAAACGATATCACCAAGCTTCCATTCTAACTGAGTATGAGAGTGGAGGGTGGAAACTGCCCATTCATAGAAAAGGGAGCCCGCATAGGTAAGCTTCATCTCGCCACGATTCCGCTCAAAAAGAGAGGTTCCGGTTTCTTTTTCCAGAGCCTGAATGCTTAAGGAAAGGGAAGGCTGGGAAATATAAAGCTTCTGCGCCGCTTTGGTGATACTTTTTTCTTCGGCAATGGTGATAACATATTGCAGCTGATTCCAGTTCATAAAAAATCCTCCATAGGTTTAAACTATATTTTTTATAATAAAACATATATTTTACTAATGTCAATAGAGATGATAAAGTAAAGAAACAGGAGGAAGAAGAGATGAGTAAAGAGAGAATCAAAAATGGACTGATGCTGTTTGCATTTTTCTTTAAGATAGGATGTTTTACATTTGGAGGCGGATGGAGCATTCTGGCGCAGATGGAGCAGGAGTTTGTAGATAAACGAAAGCTGATCACAAAAGAGGAACTGCTGGATATGGTTGCAGTTGGAAAGTCAGTTCCCGGAATTATGATCACCAATATCAGTATGCTGTTTGGTTATTATGTAGGTGGCTGGTTCGGAGGTGTCTGTGCAGTACTCGGAATGACCTGTCCGGCGGTTCTGATCCTGTCGTTTGTTACTGCATTTTATAAGGTGCTGAAAAGTAATGTCTGGTGCTATGCGGCACTTCGCGGAATCCGCTGTGCGGTAGTTCCGATTATGGGAAGTGCGGCACTTTCACTGGGGAAAGAAGCGTTCCGCAGAAAATCAGCAATCCCGATCTGTGCGTTAGCACTGGCGCTCTGTGTATTTACGGATATCAGTAATGTGGTGATGATCGTAGCGGGAGTGATACTGGCGCTTTCTATAAGAGCGGTGAAAAAGACAAGAGGAGGACAGACGGCATGATCTATCTCAGACTTTTTACAGCGTTTATAAAAATCGGATTTACCAGCTTTGGCGGAATGTCGATGATCCCGGTTATTATGCAGGAGATGAAGGTCAATCAGTGGATGACGGCGGAGGATCTGACTAACTTGATCGCTATCGCAGAAATGACACCGGGACCACTTGGGATTAACTGTGCGACTTTTGCCGGGATGCAGACGGCAGATGTTCTGGGTGGGATTGCAGCGGTTATTGGCGTGCTGATGCCAGCTTATACGCTGACGCTTGGCGTAGCGGTGTGCTTCGCAAAGTTCCGCGGCAATGATATTATGAGCTGTATGTTAAATGTGATCAAGCCAATCTGCATCGCAATGATCCTTGCGGTGATTCTGGATCTGATGCAGGAAAATTATTTTCCGGATGCGAGGATTGACTGGTTTGGGTGCGGGATCGGAGTGGTGATGTTTTATCTGATATTGAAGAAGAACTGGTCAGTACCGAAGGTGATCACTCTTGCGGCGGTGTTTGGAATAGTTGGATATGGTGTGCTTGGGATTGGATAGATTTATAGATAGAACAGGAGAGTTATTCTTTTGCAAATTTGAAGATTTGTAAGAGGGTAACTCTCTTTTTGTTTCATAGGAAATTCCGAAGGAACTTCCTATGAAACAAAAGGCACTGCGTGCCGGAGAGGCACAATCTTTTTTAATGCGATTTTACATAACTATGATCATGGGAAAGAAAAAATGATAGAAGAAAGAAAATTTAACCTAAACTTAACATAGATTTGATTGGAATTGCATAGACCACAGATAAAATGGAAAATGAGCTGAAAGGAAAAACATCATTGTAAAAAGTAAGTTTAAAAGATATTAACAAACACAGGGTAAATTGAGAGAGGAATTAATATGAACGAGAAAATTCAGATCATTTTCGGACTGCTTGGCGGTCTGGCAGTTTTTATCTATGGAATGAATATGATGAGTGAATGTCTGCAAAAGGCGGCGGGCGATAAAATGAAAAGCATTCTTGCACTTCTGACGAAGAATCCGCTTCTGGGTGTGCTTGCCGGTGCGCTTACAACCGCGGTACTCCAGAGCAGCAGTGCGACGACAGTTATGGC
The DNA here is from genome assembly GCF_040915385.1 of Coprococcus sp. RTP21204st1_G4_RTP21204_210225. Lineage (NCBI taxonomy): Bacteria > Bacillati > Bacillota > Clostridia > Lachnospirales > Lachnospiraceae > Coprococcus > Coprococcus sp. RTP21204st1_G4_RTP21204_210225. The sequence goes on from NZ_JBCPDP010000003.1 coordinate 68,355, forward strand.
GATCGGTTTCGTAAGTGCGGGACTGATGAACCTGCCACAGGCAATTTCCATCATTTTTGGTGCAAATATTGGTACAACCATGACAGCACAGATTATTGCGTTTAAGATCAGTGACTATATTTATGTGATTATTTTTATAGGATTTCTGATTTCATTTGTAACAAAATCAGAGAAAGTAAAAAGTATCGGTCAGACGATTTTTGCCTTTGGTCTTTTGTTCCTTGGAATTGAAACAATGGGAGATGTCATGAAACCATTGGCATCCAGTCCGGTATTCACAGACTTGATCGGACGGGTTGCACATATTCCGGTACTTGGTGTGGCAGTTGGTACATTTATGACGCTGGTTGTACAGAGTAGTAGTGCAACGATCGCAGTCTTGCAGAACTTCGCTTCCCAGCCGGGACCGGACGGGGTTACGAGTATACTTGGGCTTGCAGGAGCAATCCCGATTCTTTTAGGTGATAATATCGGTACAACGATCACAGCACTCCTTGCCAGTATCGGACAGTCAAAAGATGCGAAGAGAACCGCTGTGGCGCATTGTATTTTTAATATTTCCGGCTGCTTTTTGTTTATCTGGTTTGTAAAACCATTTGCGGCACTGATCCAGAACATTTCGCCGAAAGGTCCGGAGATTGAAGCGATTTCCAGACAGATTGCAAATGCACATACTGTATTTAACATCACAATGACACTGATCTGGGTATGCCTGATTAAACTGATGGTGAAGATTGTCATGACACTGATCCCGGATGGCAAAAAAGGTGTTGAAGATCCAGGCAGCCCGATTTATCTGGATGAAAATATCATCAGTCAGCCGGCAGCAGCGCTGCAGCTTGTGGCAAAAGAGATTTTCCGTATGAGTGACCAGGTAGGAGATATTCTGAAGAAAACGATTGAGCTTGTGAAAAATGAAGAAGTGAAATCTATTGACGGTCTGAAAGAAAACGGAGAACAGGTTGAACGCCTTGGAAAGTGTATTACCGAATATCTTGCAGCTTTGTTTTCTTCGGGGTCATTGACCGAGCAGCAGGCAGCGCAGACGGCGAGCCTCATGTGTGTACTCAGCGATGTGGAACGTATGGGAACCTTAAGTGTGGAAATGGCAGAATGTATGTTGGAAAGATCAGACCGGAAGTATAAATATACACCGGAAGCGATGGATGAGCTGCAGAAGAGTTTGAAAGTACTGAATAAGATGTTCTGTGATTCTCTGAAGGCACTGCAGGGAGATGATGGTATCGAACCAGGCAAGATGATGAAGCGAAAGGATAAGCTTCTGGATCTGGATATCAAGATGCGGAAAGCGCATATTGAGCGTGTCAATAAAGGAAAATGTAAGGCAAGCCTTACTGCTCCGTTTACCAATATCCTGCATCTGATCGACCGTATGGGAAACAGTTGTATCAATCTTGCGGATGTGGCGGAAAGCGGAACAAGTATGAAATACTTTATGCTGGAAGAAAAATAAGAAGATGGAAAAATCCACGGACTTTAGAAGATTCAAAGTCCGTGGATTTTTTTAATCATGATATACGATTTTCCCACCACAGATCGTATACTTCACTTTGCCATACATAGGCGTTCCGGTAAATGGTGAGTTGGATGAAAGGGATGCATACTCGGTTGGAGTCCAACATTCGTTTTCATCGAAGATTACAAGGTCAGCTGCCTTTCCTTCGGCGAGCTGTCCGTATGGAAGGTGGTAAAGCTTTGCCGGATTGATGGTCATTTTTTCCAGAAGCTGAATAAGAGATAAATGTCCCGGTCTTACAAGGCTTGTGATGCCAAGGGCAAGGGAAGTCTCCAGACCGATGATTCCGCTTGGAGCTTCGGTGATTGGTTTTGCTTTTTCTTCTTTGCTGTGCGGTGCATGGTCGGTGGCAATCAAGTCGATGGTTCCATCTGCAAGTCCCTGAATAATCGCCTGACGGTCCTTTTCGGTACGGAGCGGCGGATTCATTTTCGCAAGTGTTCCATGCTCAAGGACTGCGTCTTCCGTCAGTGTAAAATGATGCGGTGTGGCTTCGGCGTGAAGTTTTGCACCCATTTTCTTATAAGTACGAACCAGATCGACAGAGATACCGGAGCTGATATGCTGGATCACAACATCGGCACCGGATTTCAGTGCCAGCATGCAGTCTCTTGCAACCAGAGATTCTTCTGCAATGGAAGGAGAACCGTAGATGCCAAGCGCATCGGATACCTTTCCGTGACTGATTCCGTTGTTGCGGATGAAAGAAGGATCTTCTTCGTGAAGGCTGACCGGTACGTTAAGCTTTGCCGCCTTTTCCATTGCGTGGAAGCAGAATTCTGCGTTTAGAAGTGGGATCCCGTCATCGGTAAATCCACATGCGCCTGCTTCTTTTAAGGCGTCCATATCGGTTTCTTCCTGCCCTTTCAGGTTGCAGGAAATCGAAGCAGCCTGGAAGATACGGATCTTTTCTTTGGAAGCACGCGAAAGGTTGTCTTTGAGAACCGGAACAGAGTCCACAGTCGGGGAAGTATTTGCCATGCAGATCACGGAAGTAAAACCGCCTTTTGCAGAGGCAAGTGCGCCGGTGTGGATGGTTTCTTTATAAGTAAATCCCGGATCACGGAAATGAACGTGGGTGTCAATCAGTCCCGGTGCAACCACAAGCCCGGTTGCGTCAAGGACTTCCTCTCCTTCTTTTGTAATCAGGGATGCCATTTCTTTGATGATGCCATCTTCAATCAGAAGATCCATTTTTTCGGAAAGTCCGGAAGCAGGATCGATGACAAGTCCGTTTTTGATAATCATAGTAGTTAAGCCTCCTTGCAGGATATTAGTCTGCTTCTAGTATACGGGATGGGAAAAAGGTTTGTCAATGCGACAGGAGAAGTTGAGAAAATAAGACTGGCTACAGAATCCAAAAGAGATTTCAGTTTTGATGTATCCGATCTGGTATGTATCAAAATTGAAATCTTTTTTCTTTTATGCATGTCTCATATTCTTTTCAAGAGCAACTCTCTTCTTCCCAGTTGCACGGTAGAATTCCACGTGTTTTCCAAGAAAACTCTGGATGGCGGAAACGGTTTTTCCAGTCAGGAATGCACAGAAGACAGTGCCGATTCCGATGCCGTAGAATCCGTGGAGGATTGCAAGGGAAAGAACCACAGTAGTCGTCAGACAGGTGAGATCGAAGGTTGTCTTAACGATTTTATAGTTCTTTTTTACAATACCGGACAGATCGCGAGGGAAGATATCTGTCGGGATGATTGGAAGCATACAGTTGTTGGCAAGGCAGATACCGAAGCACACCAGTAAGAATCCTGCCAGGAAATAAATCGTGTGAAGAGGCAGGGAGTTCGGCAGAGCCTGGATCCATGCGTTGTGTACGTCGATCATTTTTCCAAATCCGATCCCGACTACGAAAGAGAAAAGGTAGCCGGGGCAGAATGAACGCTTGAGGATCATCAGTGTAATGACAAGCAGTGTCTGGAAAATATAATTCCATGTTCCGAAACTGAACACCGGGAAGGCGATGTTAAATACAAGCGGCACTGAGGAGATCGTTGAGATCCCGAATCCGCTTTTTGACATCAGATCCACGCCGAGTGAATTGATCAGCAGGACGATGAGCAGAGCGACTTCTCCGGCCAGATGAAATTTTTTCTTATTCATAGGTACAAATCCTTCTTTCCTGATAGATAATAATTTACAAAAATTTTATATTTAAGCTGTTTATCATTATAATGAAGAAAACTGATAAAAACAAATGATTATTTTGAATAAACTGATTCTAAAATAGAATGAAATATGCTAAGATAATGGCGAGTAAAGAGTTGATTTTGAAAAATAAGATGACTGCGGAAGATAAAAGAGGGAATATATGAATATCGAATATTTAAAATATTTTTCAGAGCTGGCAAAAATCCAGCATTACGGAAAGGCGGCAAAGGCACTGAATATTTCACAGCCGGGACTCAGTCATGCGATCAAGTCGCTGGAAGAAGAGTACGGAGTTCCGCTGTTTCAAAAAGAAGGGCGAAATGTGAGCCTGAGTCATTACGGCAAAGAGCTGATGAAGGATGTGGATGAAATTCTGGGAGCGTATCTTCGTCTGGAAGAGCGGGCGGCAGGACTTCGGACGGAAGAGAAAACGGTGCGGATCGGCAGTGTGTATCCTCTGGCACCGGGGACGATTCCACATATGCTGAAAGAGTTTGGGGCGACATTTCCATTTATCATCTACAATCGGATGACACCGGAGATTGCAGAAGGACTTTTGGATGGAAAATATGATATCGGCTTTTGCTCGGATCTTTTGAAATCGGATGAGATCGAATATTATCCGATTCGGGATTCATATATCGCAGTAGTGGTTCCGAAGGGACATCCGCTTGAAAATAGAGAACGGATCAGTCTGAAAGAGACAGCCGGATACCCACAGATCATGTTTTCCAAGACCAGCGGTTTCCGTACTCTGCAGGAGCAGATTTTTGCAGAAGAAGGAATTAAGGTAAAGCCGGTATGTGCTGCGGAAGAGATTGAAGTCATTACAGGACTTGTGGAGAATGGGTTCGGGATTTCCGTATTGCCGTATATGGATATCGTGCGGCTGCACAATGTGGTGACGATTCCGGTGAAAACTTCAGGGTGGAATTCCAAATTCTACATTGCGAGAAGAAAGTATGGAATCCGCTCAGAGCAGGAGGAAGCATTTTTTCAGCACTGGAAAAAAGAACATCATTAAAATTCATTAAGAATCCTTGCACTTACAGAGAAAAAAAGTCTATAATCTGTTTTATGAAATATCGTTGTGAAAATCAAATGGGAGGTTACACAGGATGATAGAACAGATTGTAGAGTATAATAAGAAATTCGTGGAAAATAAAGGCTATGAGCCGTACCTGACCAGCAAGTACCCAAACAAAAAGCTTGCCGTACTGACCTGTATGGATACCCGTCTGACAGAGCTTCTTCCGGCGGCGCTGGGACTGAAAAACGGAGATGCAAAGATCATCAAGAATGCAGGTGGAGTCATTACACATCCATACGGAAGTGTGGTCAGAAGCCTTCTGGTTGCCATTCTGGAGCTTGGTGTGGAGCAGGTTATGGTCATTGGACATACGGATTGCGGTGTGCAGGGAATGGATGGAAATGAACTGTTAGGAGAACTGGTAGAGCGCGGAATCGACAAAGAACATATTGATATCGTAAGACACAGCGGAATTGATCTGGAAAAATGGCTGGGTGGATTTGAATCTGTGGAGAAGTCGGTAGAAGAGACTGTGCATACACTGAAGACACATCCATTGATGCCGAAGGATATTGAGATCAAGGGATTCATTATGGATTCGGAGACAGGGGAGCTTACGGAAGTGTAAGGAAAAGAAATAAAGAAAAAGAGAGATCCTCACAGCAAGGTGGTGCTGTGAGGAGTTTTATGGAGGAAAAGTAAGTCTTGCGCTTTTGAAATAAAAAAGTCTATAATCTGTTTAGTGAGATCACAGGAGGATGAGGATAAAAATGGATGATTTAAAATCGTTTACCTATGTTTTAGCGGTTGCAGAATGCAAAAGTATTTCAAAAGCCGCTGAACTTTTATATATTTCACAACCATCACTCAGCAGATTTATATCCAGTCTGGAACAGGAACTTGGAATTTTACTTTTCGAGCGGAAATCGAATGGAATCAGTCTGACAGAGGCTGGCGAAATTTATGTTGAGTATGGAAAAGAAATCAAACGTTTAAACAGCACAATGGAGCATGAATTAAAGGAACTTCAATTATCTGAAGAACAGGAAATACATGTATGCATGTCTCTAAGCGCCAGTCTTTTGTTGGCAATGGAAGTTCAGGAGAAGATCAGTAAAAAATACATCGGGTGTAAAGCATCATTTTCAAATGTCATGGCTAAGGAAATCCTGCCAGGCTTAAAAAACAGGACCTATGACTTGGCAATAGGACCGGATCTGAGTGAAAAGGATTCTTCTATCGTATTTGATTTTATTGTAGAAGATTATATGTTACTTGCAGTTCCAAAGAAGTATATGATGCTTCAGAAAGCAGAAAAAAGAGAAGGTGAAAAATATCCATGGATGGATATTTCGATGATGCCGAATGAGTTTATTATCCAGGACAATTCCTGTTATGTCAGACAAGAGATCGATCAGATATTTGAAGAATATGGAAAAGAATTGAAGCCAAAGATGATCGTAAACAGTTCGATGCTTGCAATGCAGACCTTGGAGCGAGGAATGGGATTCTGTTTTATATCAGAAGTATTTCTTCCATACATAACAAATACAAAAGATATTGATTTTTTTTGCATTGGAAAAAACAAGGTAAAAAAGACAAAAACAGGTATTATATATTTGAAAAATAAAATCCTTTCCAGACAGGAAAAGTACTGTATATCTGTTTTGAAAGAGAAAATAATAAATGGAGAAATAGGGGCATAGCATGAAGCTATACCCCTATTTTCTTTTGGCATTGGTGAAAACAGTAACAGACAATTATAATAAGATTAACGTGATGAGCCGGTAAACATCATATAAGAGAAGAATGAGAGTTTTTGGAAAAGCGCACTCCGAAAAAGCTTATTGTATATGGATACGGAGGAAAAGAAAAATGAGTATGGCTACAATAGGAGCGATTCTGACATTAATAGTTTTCGTTGCAGTTCTTGCAACGCCAAAATTACCAAACTGGTTTTGTTTTTTGATCATGGCACCGATCGTTGTATTTACAGGAACAATGGATGCAGACGGAGTATATGCCGTGTTAAGCAGTTCAAGTTTTCATCTGATGGCAATTATATGTATGTTTTCAGGAATGATTGCTGCAACAGGGCTTGATATCGTAATGGGAAATGCTTTAGATAAATTAACCGGTAATGTAAGTGGAAAGAAAAAAGAAATGCTAATTTTTGCAATTCTTTATCTTGCATCAGGACTGGTATCATTTGTTCTGCAGAACAGTTATGTTGCAATGGCATTTTTGCCGGTGATTTTCAGTATAGCTAAGAAAAATAAGATCAGTCATTCAAAAATGATTTTGTTTGTAATTTATGCAAGTACTTTAGGTGGTGCTTGTACCCTGATTGGAACACCGACAAATATTTATGCAAATACAGCGCTTGAAGAAGCTGGACTTAAGCTTTTTGGCATGTTTGATTTTGCCTGGGTAGGTATTCCGATTTTTATCCTGGGTGGAATCTATATGATCGTGATGAACCGCTGGTGTCCGTCTTATGAGGAAACAGTGCCAAGCAATTCAGAGATAGAGGCAGCTACAGAAATTACATCTGAGATGAAAAAGAAACAGATGGTTGTAGGAATCAGTTTCCTTCTGTTCGTACTTGCTCTGATTCTGGATTCGCTTACAGATATTACAGTGAACCCGAATTTTATTGGATATGCACTGATCGCGGTTTCGGTTCTTACAACTGTTGTAAAACCAAAAGAAGTAATCACTTCATTCGGTGTTGATATGGTACTTTTCTGTGCAGGTATCAATTTGATCATTGCAGTTATGAAGAACAGTGGACTTGGGGAAGTGTTTGGAGCTGTTGTGCTGAGTATTCTTGGAGATACGAAAAATCTGTATCTGATCACAGCAGTATTGTTCCTTGGATCGGCAATTGCAACACAGTTTATGAACAATATGGCAACCGCAGGAGTACTTGCCCCGATTGGGATCTCTATTGCAGAATCAATGGGAGCAAACCCACAGGCAATTGTTCTTGCAATTGCAATTGGAGCAGGATGCTCTTTCCTGACACCGATCGCATCAGGAACAAATCAGACATTAATGATCTTTACAAACTTAAAATTTACTGACTTTGCAAAATTTGGATGGCCATTGGTTATTATCAGTTTTATATGCTGTGTAGGAATTCTTCCATTGGTATTCCCGTTCTTTTAAAAGACAGAAAAGAGTTATGTATAACAAAGGGGGCAAAATTTTGTCCCCCGTTTCCAGTTTAAAATAAAGTTAGATGAGGTGGCAGCATGAACAAAGAATTAACCTATTCAACTCCGGAAGAGGAAGGCGTATCATCAGAATATATTATTAATTTTCTGAACGAGATGGAAAAAAGAGAAGCAGAGATCCATGGAATCATGATCTTGAGAAACAATAAAGTTATATTTGAAGCATATAATGAACCGTATCGGAAGGAAATCCCACATATTGTCCATTCTTTTACAAAATGTTTTACAAATACAGCGGCGGGAATTGCATATACAAAAGGACTCATAAAGCTGGAGGATAAGGTACTTGATTATTTTCCGGAATATCGTGAGGCAGCAAATGAGTATCTTCAGAAGCTTACGATACGGAATTTACTTACGATGCGCAGTGGACAGGAAAGAAGTATAGGTGGAAATGAATGGAGACCATTAAAAACCAGCTGGCTGGATGCATATTTTAAAGTACCGTTTGTAAAAGAGCCGGGAAGTGAATTTATGTATTCAAGTGGGAATTCTTATATTACGTCAGCGATCGTACAGCGTATTACAGGAAAAACATGCCATCAATTGATCGAAGAAGAACTGGCACCGTACATTGGTCTGGAGAAGTTTAGCTGGGGAGAAAGTCCGGAAGGAATCTGTTCAGGTGGAAATGGTGTGAGCATTACGGTAGAAGGAATGGCCAGACTTGGATTACTTTATCTGAATCAAGGAAAATGGGGAGAAAAACAATTATTAAGTGCTGATTGGGTGAATCTTGCACTCGGTAAAAAAGATCCACAACCAAGGAAAGCAGGAGAAAAAGACTATAATTTTCACTGGACGCATACAGGAGATATCTGGTGTTCAGATGGAATGTTTGGACAGACCTGTGCGATTGTTCCGGAACAAAATATGGTAATTGCTATCACTACGGCAGACAGTAATTACCTGGAGACGGAACTGATTCAAAAAGAGATTTTGGATCCGATGAAAGAAGAAAGAAATTTCGCTGAAAAGATGTGGAATGTATTAAAAAATAAAGGTCTCAGAATGTCTCTGGAAAATAAAAACAGATCTGTCAGTAACAAAATGGTTTCAGGAAATCGGAAAATAGAAATGGAACCTTTTGAGAATGAAGATAGAATAGAAAAAACAGGTCTGGAATTTTTAGAAGATAAAGTAATATTCTGGATGAAAGATAACAGAGGAACACATTTTGTAGAAGCAGGACTGGACTGTTGGATTCATGGGAAAACCTCTATGACAGGTGGATATCTGCACCATCAGTATGAGATGGATGAAATGAAAATTGCCGCATGTGCTTACTGGAAATCAGAAAATGTGTTGATGATGGAATGGCGCTATCCGGAGATGGCTTTTTTTGATCATGTGTCTTTTGAATGGAAAGAAGACAGGGTATATATGAAACGCTGGGTAAATATGAATTCACAGGCACTGGAAAGACCAGTTGTAACAGCAAAAATATGCGAATCTTAACAATTATTAAGAAAACCATAGGTGTTCCTGTAAGGTAAGAGCCCTATGATAAACACAACGAAGCAAATACTAATGCAAATGGATGTTAAGGAGGAAGCACGAATGGAAATCAAGAAACCTGCAATTGCAGGAACATTAGAATCCAGTGACTGCCAGGTAACAGTAGAAGCCGGAGAAGGAAAAGTTGATTTTTCACTGGAAAGCGCAGTGATCAATCAGTATGGAAACCAGATTAAGAAAGTAGCTTATGAAACACTGGAAAATCTGGGAATCGATAATGTAAAGCTTACAATCATAGATAAAGGAGCTCTTGACTGTACGATCAAAGCAAGAATCGAAGCAGCTGTTTACCGTTCAGTAGGACAGATCGAAGATTTACCGTGGGGAGGTGCGATCAGATAATGAATCCGAATAAAAAAAGACTTAGAAGAACTATGATGTTTTTAAATGCACAGAAACCGGGACTGATCAAAGATCCTTACATTTACAAACCGGATTCCATCATGCTTGATCTGGAAGATGCGGTTGCAGAAAACCAGAAAGATGCAGCCAGATTTTCTCTTTATCATGCACTTAAGACGATTAATTATAGAGGATGTGAACGTGTTGTCAGAATTAACGGACTGGACACTCCTTACTGGAAAGAAGATATCCGCTGCGCAGTAGCAGGCGGCTGTGATGCGATCCGTATTCCAAAGACAGAATCCGCACAGGACGTAAAAGTAGTAGAAGCTGAAGTTGTTCAGGCTGAAAAAGATTTCGGACGTGAAGAGGGAAGTGTTCTGATCATGGCAGCTATTGAATCCGCACGAGGCGTGATGCGTGCACTTGATATCTGCGAATCTTCCGAAAGACTTTTCGGAATTGCCCTTTCCGGTGGAGATTACACCAAAGACCTTCAGACACACATTACCGGAACTGGAATCGAGCTCATGGGAGCAAGACAGAACATGGTGATCGCAGCACGAGCAGCTGGTGTACAGTGCTTTGATACTGTATACACAGATCTGGATGATATGGATGGTTTCCGTCAGGATGTTGAGAATATCCACCTGATGGGGTTTGATGGAAAATCCATCATCAACCCAAGACAGATCAACATTGTACATGAAATCTTTACACCAAAACAGAAAGATATCATTTTCGCAGAAAAAGTTGTCCGCGAAATTGATACAAAGAAAGCACAGGGAATCGGTGTATTTACAGTAGATGGTAAGATGATCGATATCGCTTTCTATGACGGAGCAAAGAGAACAATCGAGCTTGCAAAAGCTTCAGGTGTGTATAAGGGGGATTTATAAAATGATTAACGCAGTAGGTAGAGATATCCCGGAAGAGATTTTAAAAGCAACTGGTAAAGAAGTATTTCAGGGTGTACATCATTTTGACGGACATGTCTATAAAAAACACGGACCGGAAGTCGAATGTGTGATCAATTCCAACGGAAGCAAGATGGTAGACAGCATCCATGATGTCCTTGTAAAATGTGGAATCAAAGACGGTATGACAGTCAGCTTCCATCACCATTTCCGTGAAGGTGATTACGTTGTAAATATGGTAATGAAAGAGATCCATGATATGGGGATCAAGGACATTACTATCTGTGCAAGCTCTCTTGGAAAAGCACATGATCCTCTGGTAGAGTATATTGAAGACGGAACCATTACAAATATCCAGTCATCCGGTGTGCGTGGAAAGATCGGAGAAGCTATTTCCAATGGTAAATTAAAAGGTCTTGCGATCATGCGTTCCCACGGCGGACGTGTACGTGCCCTGGTAACAGGTGAGACACAGATCGATATCGCATTTATCGGAACTCCTACCTGTGATGAGTACGGTAACTGCCGTGGTATCGGTGGAAAATCTGACTGTGGTGTACTTTCCTACGCAATGTCAGATGCTTTCCATGCAAACAAAGTCGTAGCAATCACAGACTGCATGGTTCCGTTCCCGAACTTTCCGGCACATATTTCAATGACAAAGGTAGACTATGTTGTAGAAGTAGACCAGATCGGTGATCCGAAGAAGATCGCAACAGGTGCAGCAAAACCGACCACAGATATGAGAAAGCTGATGATGGCTGATTACTGTACACAGTTCGTTGTAAATACACCGTATTTCAAAGATGGATTCTCTTATCAGACAGGTGTCGGCGGAGCTTCTATCGCATCTACTATTTCACTTGCAAAGGTAATGAAAGAAAGAAATATCCGCATGCGTTTTGGTGTGGGTGGTCTTACAAAGCCGATGTGTGACCTTCTGATCAACGGTCAGGTAGATGCACTTCTGGATACACAGGACTTTGACCTTGCAGCCGTAGAATCTGTAAAAGATCTGCATCATTTCCGGATCAGTGCAGGTGAGTATGCGAACCCGTTCAACAAGGGTGCAGTTGTCAATAAATTGGACTTCGTAATTCTTGCAGCTCTGGAAGTTGACGTACACTTCAACTGTAACGTTGTTGTAGATTCTAATGGTATGATCACAGGAGCGCAGGGTGGACATCCGGATACAGCAGCCGGAGCAAAATGTGCCATCGTTATCGCACCGCTTCTTCAGGGAAGAACACCGGCAATCTGTACAGACGTAACAACCGTCACAACACCGGGAGAAAGTGTAGACGTTGTCATCACAGATTATGGTATTGCAATCAATCCGAAGAGACAGGATCTGATCGAAGCAATGAAAGATGTAGACCTTCCGTTTAAGACCATCGAAGAATTACGTGATATCGCTTACTCTATCGCGGGGGAACCACAGAAGGTACAGTTTGGAGATCGTGTTGTCGGTGTCATTGAAAGCCGTGACGGTACCATCATGGATGTTGTCCGTCAGATCAAGCCGTTTGAATTTGATGATTAAATTCTGATCGGAAAACTTACAGGTTATTGGCAATTGGATATAAAAGGAGAACTGTATGGGAAAGAACCAGGCAGTAGAGAAAGCAGAATACTTTGCAGAATCGATTGGCCGGATGGCGTATCAGGCGCTGCTTGAGGAAGTCTATACGGTTCCCAAACCGGGGCTTGTAGATCCGTATTCCTGTGGTGCCCACACTGATATGGATGTGCAGACCTTTGAAAGAAGTGCAGAGGCGTTGTATCCGTGGTTTGTTAGAATGGCATACCAGGGATATCAGCTGACCTGTACGCCGGAAGATCTTTTCCGTGAAATCCGTAAGACCGGAATGCTTGCGGAGGAAGCCATGTATCGGGCAACCGGACATGTGAATACACATAAAGGGATGATCTTTACCCTTGGAATATTCAGTGCGGCAGCGGGAAGATGTATCCAGGAAGACGGAACGGTTACTTTACAATCCATCCTTCGGATGGAGCAGAAGATGACTGCCAGGATCTTAAGAGCCGAAATTGAGATGTTGGGAAAGGAACCTGCGAAAAGTAACGGTGAGAAAAATCTCGTACAATACGGGACTACAGGGATTCGCGGGGAAGCGCTTGCCGGATACCCATCTGTTTTTCATATTGCGCTTCCGGTACTGGAGGATGGACTTTTGCGGGGAATGAAGTGGAACCGGATCAAATTACAGATCCTTTTTGCACTGATGAGCCGGGTGCAGGATTCCAACATTTTATCGAGAAAGAATCCGTCAGTACTCTATCAGGTACAGATGGAAGCGATGCAGTTTCTGGAGGAAGGCGGAGCCTACTCAGAAGATGCGTTAGACAAACTGATCCGCATGGATGCGGATTATATAAAGCGTGGTATCAGCGCGGGTGGGTGTGCCGATCTACTTGCCACCTCACTGTTTCTTGCGATGCTGTGCAATAAAATTCCAAACGAGAACGGGGCAATCCTGAACCTCTTTCCAGTTGTAAAATAGAGCGTATAATAACTGAGAACGGGAATCAAATTTTCTGCCATGAATATGGACTGCACCAGACTGGTGAGGAATAAAAAAGATGACTTTTCACAAATGAGCGGGTGAAAAGTCATCTTTTTCATTAGGAGAAGATTCCGGATGGAGCCTCTTCTTGATGAAAAGGTCGTTTACGGAACAAAACGGTATCCCAGTCCGCGGATTGTCAGGATATACGCCGGATTCTGTCTGTCGTCCTCGATCTTACCACGAAGCCTGTTGATGTAGACCATGATCGCATTGTCATCAACGGCAACCGTATTGCCCCAGACATGCTCATAGATCATATCCTTGGTGAAAACCTGCTGCGGATTCTTCATAAAAAGCAGAAGAAGTGCAGACTCCTTGGAAGAAAGGATAAGTTCTTCGCCATTTTTGTAAAAACGCATGGTTGTGGTATCATAGCTGAATGGACCGCATTCCAGAGTATCGGAATTGTCGAGTACCAGATTCTTGTTGCGGCGGATCAGTGCTTTTACTTTGGCACCAAGTACAAGCGGTCGGAACGGCTTGGTGATATAATCATCCGCTCCAAGTGAAAGCCCGTACAGAGAATCATAGTCTTCATTACGTCCGCTGACGATCATAACCGGAGTACTGATCCCCTGGTTGCGAAGCCGTTTAATGACCTCAAATCCCTCCATATCTCCCAGCATGATATCCATAAGGATCAGGTCAAATGTATGATTTTTCAGGATGGATAGAGCATCCATGCCACAGTTTACTGTTGTTGTTTCCAGCTCATTGCTGTGCATTACCTTTTCCAGCAGCTTACAGATTGCCGGATCATCATCTACGATCAGTATTTTGTCAGCCATTGAGGCAACCTCCCAAAAGTAAAAATTTCAATAAAATTCTATACAACTTATAAAAAACATTATAATATTAGAAAGAAAACAAGTCAATTGATAACAAACCGGGGACGAGAATATATGAAGAAAAACAAAAAGACACTGATTGCTGCGATTCCACTTTTTTTAATCGTAATTCTTGTATTTGCAGGATTTGGTGTCTGGAAAAAGTACAGAGATACTTTGATGCAGAACCAGGAGGAACAGATGCTCCTGACAACCAGAATCCTGAGTGAAAATATGGCGATGTCCGCAGAGGAATATGAGGAAAGTTTAAGCTTTCTTGCGAAAACAGCAGAGAACAGACCGCAGGATGAGGCAAAACAACTGTATCGGGAATTTATAGACACACAGACCAGTTTTATCACGAATCTGTACCTGGAAGACGAACAGGGAAAGCTTTTAGAGTGTGTCAAGGATGTACAGATTGTAAGTTCACAGCTGCTCACTCAAAGCTCGGCAAAGAATAGCATTTATATGGAAAAAGATACAGATGGGAAAATCTATAATGTATATAAGCGTGTTTTGAAGGATGGGAGAAAGATCTGTCTGATGATCGATGCGGAAAAATATTATCAGAAACTGATTTCGGGAATTCACATCGGAACGAATGGATACATTGTAGTCAAAGATGCAGAAGGAACGATCATCATGCATCCGAAGAAAGAACAGTGGGGAATTCCGGTTATTGCAGGAAGGAAGAAAATGTATCCGGATCTGGATTACTCCAGTCTGGAGAAGATGATTGAGGATCAGAAGAAGAGAAAAGAAGGTATTTCTCATTATTATTCGTATTGGTGGACAAATGAAGAACGTCCGAGAGTACAGAAAATCAGTGCATATTCTCCGGTTCAGATCGGAGACAGCTTCTGGGTAGTCAGTGCGGTGATCGACTACGATGATCTGTACGAACCGATAGCTGAAGGTTTCTTGAAAATGGTATGTATTTTTGTTG
This sequence comes from Coprococcus sp. RTP21204st1_G4_RTP21204_210225, assembly GCF_040915385.1. Taxonomy (NCBI): domain Bacteria; kingdom Bacillati; phylum Bacillota; class Clostridia; order Lachnospirales; family Lachnospiraceae; genus Coprococcus; species Coprococcus sp. RTP21204st1_G4_RTP21204_210225. The sequence goes on from NZ_JBCPDP010000003.1 coordinate 83,465, forward strand.
GTATTTTGTTGGCTGCCGGTATTGCGGTTGTCTTATTTGGCAGAGTGATGCGTGATATGAGAAGAGCTGTGCGGGAGATCAATGATCTGAAAGAACTGAATGAGCAGTTGGAAAAAATGCATCGGAGTGAGCAGAGTATCGCACATCAGCAAAGACTTCAGATCATGGGAACTATGACAGGTGGTATCGCACATGAATTCAATAATTTTCTGACTCCGATCATGGGATATGCAGAGCTTCTGATGATGGAACTTCCGGAAGGATCAGAAGAACAGGATAGTGCAAAAGAAATTTATGAGGCTTCGGAAAAAGCAAAGGATGTAGTGCGCCAGATTTCGTCCCTGAGTCGAAAGAATGTAGAGACCGTTTATAAAAATATTTCGATAAAGAAATTCATGACGCGTGCAGAAAGGATGATGGAATCTGTCTGCACGCCTCTGATCCATATGGAAAGTGAGTTTCGGGTAGATGATGAAATGATCCTTGGAAATGCGACACAGCTGAACCAGGTGCTTTTAAATGTCTGCGTTAATGCGGTGCATGCGATTGGAAAAAATCAAGGAAATATCAGAATATCCTGCCATTCAGAAGAAAAAGAAAAACTGGCTCAGGGAGTGATTGAAAAGCTTTCGGATGTATGGAAAAAGTATATCCATATCCAGGTGAAAGATAATGGGTGTGGAATGGATAAAGAGACGCTGCGTCAGATTTTTGATCCATTTTTTACAACGAAAAAAGGGGGAGAGGGTACCGGACTTGGACTGGCACTTGCGGAGCAGATTATTACTTCACATAAGGGATATATTTATGCAGAGAGCAAAAAAGGAGAAGGAAGTACCTTTCATATCTACCTTCCGGTACTGGATACAGAGCATATGCCACAGATTGTGCAGAATATTCCCAGAAAGGATTATCGGATCGTGGTGGCAGATGACAATGCAAAGGTATTGCAGCTGCTGAAAAAGAATTTTGAGAAGATCGGGATCCAGATTCAGACCTGTATGAAAAGAGAAGAACTGCAAAAATGTCTGGAACAGCAGCAGGCAGATGTGCTGGTAGTAGACGAGACGATGGAGGATTGTAGTGGAGTGGATTTCTGTATGTCGCTTGCAGGCAGATATCCGGACATGCTGAAGCTTATTATTATTGATGGAGTCAGCCGTGAGGTGGCAGAGGCCCGGCAGAAAGGAATCATTGACGGATATGTAGAAAAACCGGTATCGGATACCGCGATTCTTGAGGCAATTCGGAATTGTGCCAGCCAGCCGGTATAAGAAAAAAGACGCAGATATCTGTAAGGTGTAAGATAAGACAAACCCAACCTTAATACTTTTAAAGATTTACCTTAACAAAATGTAAGGAGGAATCTGTAAGAGTGTAAGGTTGGGTTTTTATAATGGAATCATCAAATAAATGGTACGAAAAAGTACCCATACAAAAGGAAGGAGAAAATGCCATGAGTGAAGCAATGCTTGCCTTATTGGGATTTGCAACCATCATTATTGTGATTGCGTTGCTCTTAAGAAATGTAACGGTACCGGCTCTTGCATTTGTCAGTGTATCAACTGTAACAGGTGCGATCCTTGTAGCAACCGGAACATTTACGATTGAAGAAATGGGGGAATTTGTAACAGCTGGTGTAGCCGGAGTACATGGTACTGCAGCACTGTTTATCTTCTCTGTACTTTTCTTTGGAATTATGACAGATGTAGGAATGTTCGACAAGATCATCAATGCATTGATGAAGAAAGTCGGAAGTAATGTAGTCGGTGTTGCCATGATGACCTGTATCATTGCTATGATCGGACATCTGGATGGAGGCGGTGCCTCTACATTCCTGATCACAATTCCGGCAATGCTCCCGGTTTACAAACGTCTGAATATGAGACCGACAACTCTGATGCTCATCTGTGTATCTGCAATGGGTGTAATGAACCTTCTGCCATGGGGCGGACCGACAATGCGTGCGGCTACTGTCCTTGGAATTGAACCAAATGCACTGTGGAAACAGATTATTCCAATGCAGGTTGTAGGTATTTTTATTGCACTTGGAACAGCATTTATCTGGGGAAATATCGAAAAGAAGAGAGGTGCAGGCACTTCTTCAGCAGAAAAGATCGAGTATGGCGGAATTGAAGATGAAGCCGTAACAGATGATGAAAAGAATGAGCTTGCAAGACCGAAACTCTTTGTATTCAATGTAATCGTAACACTGGTAGTGATCGTAAACCTGGTTCTTGCAAAGGTACCGTCTTACTATATCTTTATGGTAGGATGTGCAGTAGCACTTTTTGTAAACTACCCGGGTGCAAAAATGCAGGGTAAGATCATTAAATCTCATGCAGGACCGGCACTTACCATGGCATCTACGATTCTTTGTGCAGGTGTATTCCTTGGAGTGATGCAGCAAACAGAGATCATGACTCATATGGCTAATGTACTTGCAAACGTAGTTCCACAGTCTATGGGAAGATTTTTACCGCTTATCGTAGGTCTGGTATCTGTACCGCTTACATTGATGTTTGATACCGATTCCTTCTTCTTCGGAATGCTTCCGGTACTGATCGGAATCGGAAACGAATTCGGTGTAAATCCGGCACATATCGCCATTGCAATGGTTGTTTGCCGTAACTGTGCAACTTTCATCAGCCCGGTTGTTCCTGCTACTTTCCTTGGAACCGGTCTTGCCGGTGTGGAGATCAAAGACCACATCAAGAACAGTTTCTTCTGGATCTGGGGTGTAAGTATTATCTGTCTGATTTCAGGTTTAATTCTTGGAGTTATCAAATTCTAGTTAGATAAATAAAAAGATCCTGTATTTCATGTGATTTGTACATGGAGTACGGGATTTTTTTGGATATGCATATAAAATGGTCTGATGATTGAAATGCAACGAAAGTGCTCGAAAATGTTATGCAGGGTATAAGATTTCAGGAAAATGTGATAGAGTTATTTTACTTCGATTTATTTCTAAAATCGAAAAAGTATCTAATTAACCATAATCAGAAGGTATCTCATTTTCGGTGCTCAATTTTCGAGTAAACTCCCGACAATGAACAAAGCAAAAGAAAATATAGAAGTATGGGAGTTTGCCTTTACAAAGGATGACAGTATGTTAAAATATTTATAGTAGAAAAGTCAGAATGAAACTGGGATCATCCAGTGGATGCGATTTATGAGCGGAAAGAACAGAAAGGATTTTGCAAAGATGGCAGAGCAAAATGAATATATTAAAGAAGCTTATGAATGTCTGGAGAAGATGAGTGCAGATGAAAGAAAAAGAAGAGAATACGAAGAAAGACAAAAAATTTTGTGGGATCATAATTCGTTTATGAAAAGTGCAAAAATAATTGGGATGCGAGAAGGACGTGAAGAAGGGCGTAAAGAAGGGTACAGGGAAGCATTAGTTTCAATTGTTATAAAAAAATTGCAAAAAGGGATGTCAGCAGAGGAAATTGCAGATTTTCTGGAAGAGGATGTCTTGACGATACAGAGAATCTATGATATTGCCAATACCTATGCACCGGAATATGATATAGAAAAAATAGTACAAAAGTTGGAAAACACATCAGGAATGAAACAAAAGTAAGAAAAGAGTAAGTCAAATCAGATAGATGAGTGATTTGACTTACTCTTTTTTTCGCATGTAATTAGTTGTTGTTCACTTATAAAGCAAAACACCATATGAGGATGCCCTAAGGCATATGCCTTAGTATGAGGAATGTTTTACTTCAAAACTTTCCGCAAAATACAAGTAATAATTCCCACCACGCAGAATGGAAAATATGCCGGGTAAAGAGAACCAAATACCAGGATGCCGCCCCGGATACCGGTAAACAGTTCGACATCCGCAGGAATTGCATTTGCCGCAAGGCTGAACAGGTAGGAAAGAATATATACCAGAACAAAATAGGTAAGCCCTCGTCCGGTTCCGTGCCGGATGCCACTTAATGTGAAAAAGAACGTAGACAGCATCCAGATTAGCATAACCCCTCCGACAGCCAGGTATGCAACCAGTGTAAGATCGGGAGTGGAGCTCAGTGTCTTGATATCGCCATAATTAGACATCTGGTTCCAGAACGAGAAAAAGGTAATCGCCAAGATGACGGCGGACATCAGTACCGGTGCCGGGCGAAGGATGAAAGTGGTCAGTTTCTCAGCGGCAGTACTTCCGGTGCGGGCAATATTCCGGATTGGATCAGCCAGTTCTTCAGAAGAGGAATCGTGACGTCTGCGGGAATTTCTCCGTTCTGTCCGTCTGGCTGGTCTTTGGCGGTCATAATAAGAATCCTCTTCTTCATAATCATCGTCATAATCAGGAGCAAGCCTGTCTGTTTCATCGTAGTAGTCGTCAGTTTCATAATCGTTAAGGTAGTCTGTGTCGTCATAATCATCCTGCCCCACAGGGATCGACGGGAGATCGCCTGTATAAGTTACTTCAAAGTTGTCATCAAAATAGTCGTCTATATTTTTTTTATTATTCATAAAACAAATACACCCTCCTTGTGCATAAGTGTATGGTAACTGTTTTGACAGTCTGTGTCAAATAAATAATGAGATGATTGTGAAATCTGAAAAATTAAAAATGGGTTAATGTAGCAAAGATGGAAAGAGAAAGAGTGGTAGGGGACATCATTCTATGGTAGAATAAATCTGTATGAAAAAATAAATGAGGACAGAAAAATATGGCAATCAATATAGCAACAAAAGCAATCCTGAAAATCCTGTCTTTTGGAGGGATTGATGTAGAAGTATCAAGGCAGCTTGCGGATCTGAAAAGACTGGATCCGATGAAAATTTTTTATAAAAAAATGGATCTGCAGGTATATAACGGCGATTATGAAGTTCCGATCCGGGTATTTTTCCCGGATGAAGCATCGTGTCTGGAAAAAGATCAGATCAAGGGACGAAAGATCATGCTTTTCCTTCACGGAGGAGGATGGGCGACTGAGCATGTGGAAAATTATGAGAGAGTATGTTCCCGGATGGCACAGGCGACGGGGCAGACTGTAGCAGCAGTAGAATACCGCCTGGCGCCGGAGCACAAGTTCCCGACCGGGCTTATGGACTGTTATACCGTGGCAAGAGCATTGTATACGCATCCAGATACAAAGCCGGAGGATATTACTCTGATTGGAGACAGTGCAGGTGGCAATCTGGCAGCTGCATTGTCCATTATGGCACGGGACCGTGGCGAATTTATGCCAAAGAGACAAATTCTGATCTATCCGGCAGTCAATAATGATTATTCAGAGAAGAGTCTGTTCTCTTCTGTAAGGGAGAACGGGCAGGATTATCTTCTGACGGCAGGCAAATTAAAAGATTATATCAATCTTTATGCAGGTTCGGAAGAGGACAAGTTAAATCCATATTTTGCACCGATTCTGGAGAAAGATCTGTCAGGACAGCCGGATACACTGATCCTGACGTCAGAATTTGATCCGCTCCGGGATGAGGGAGAAGCGTATGGAAGACGTCTTGCAGAGGCAGGTAACCGGGTGGAAGTACACCGGATCAAGGATGCACTTCACGGATATTTTGCACTGGGAATCCGGAGTCTGCATGTACAGGAAAGTTTTGAATATATCAATCATTTTCTGGAGGGGGAATAGAAAATGCCGCAGACAAATGTAAAGCACTGGAGAAGGCTGGACAATGCAGCGAAGCTTTTTCCGGCGGCGAGCAGTAAAAGGGATACCCGTGTATTCCGGTTCTACTGTGAATTGAAAGAGGATATACAGCAGGAGATCCTGCAGAAGGCGGTAGACAGGACACTGGAAAAATATCCGATCTTTCTGTCCGTGCTGCGAAAGGGACTGTTCTGGCATTATCTGGAACAGAGTAATAAAAGACCGGTTGTAAGAGAAGAGTATAAGGAGCCGTGCAGCAGCCTTTATATCCGTGATAAGAGAGATCTGCTTTTTGAAGTGACTTATTACAAAAAGAGAATCAATTTTGAGGTCTTTCATGTGCTGACGGACGGAACCGGTGCCAGTGAATTTGTACGGGAGCTGGTGAAAAATTATCTGTATCTGGCACATCATGAGGATGGACTGGAGGATGTGGTTCTGTCAGAGTATTCGGAGAGCCTTTTCGATCAGGAAGCAGATGGATTTGAAAGATATTATTCCCGCCAGGCAGACCGCAAAAAGGAGAAAAAACCGGCAGCGCATCAGCTTCGCGGAAACCGGCGTGAGCTTGGAAGCCTGCAGACGACAGAGGCAGAAATTCCGGTCGAAGAACTGAGGCATCAGGCAAAGACTTATGGTGTATCGATGACGGTATTTCTGACTGCGGTATATCTGTGTGCGATTCACCGGACAATGACAAGACGGCAGGAAATCAAGCCGGTTGTACTGATGGTTCCGGTAAATCTGCGTAATTTCTTTCCGACCAATACAATGCTCAATTTCTTCAACTGGATCGAACCGGGATATCATTTTCAGGGTGGAAAAGAAGAGTTCAAAGATGTTGTGCAAAAAGTAAATGCATGCTTTAAAGAAGAACTGACAGCGGAAAAGATGGAGAAGCGGATGAACGATTACTTCGCCTTGCAGGTGCATCCAATCCTGAAATTTGCGCCGCTGGAACTGAAAAATGTCTGTATCAATATCGGGGCGAGGACGGCAGAAAGTGATGTGACCGCTATTTTTTCCAACATGGGAATCATCCGGATGCCGGAAAGCTATGAGACGTATATCAGGTATTTTGGTGTTTATACAAGTACGCCGAAAGTAGAGCTTTGTATGTGTTCCTTACGGGATAAGATTTATCTGGGATTTACGTCCAGATATGACTGTGATGCGATCAAGGACAACTTTTTCCAGATTCTGAAAGAGCAGGAAGTAAAGCCTGAGATCCTTGAAGTGGAGTATCCGGAAAGTGTGATGACAGAAGCGAAAGGAATGCAGATTTTCAAAATATTTACATTTCTTTGCATGATCGCGATTGTGGCGGCACTGGGAGTGGATTATAGCATTGATACGAATTTCCATCTGTCACTGTTTGTGTGCGGCGGTGCGTTCAGTATGTGGTTGGCGCTCGCAGTCGGTTTCTTCAAGCGGTACAATCTGCTGAAGAATGCCATGTGGCAGCTGATCATTGTGACAGTCGGCTGTATTATCTGGGACTGGCTGACCGGCTGGCATGGCTGGTCGATTGACTTTGTGCTTCCGGGAGTCAGTGGCTTGATTATGATTTCGATGCTGATCATATCGAGGGTGTATTACCGTCAGGCGAAGGACTATCTGGTGTACTTTGTGATGGCGGCGCTTTACGGAATGATCTTACCATTTATCTTTTTGCTGACTGGTAAGGTACGAATTGTATTTCCGTCTGTGATTTCAATTGGGATGGGCGTGCTGATGCTGATCGGACTGGTGCTTTTCAAGGGAAAAGAAATGCGTCAGGAAATGGAAAAGAATTTACATGTATAAATCGGTGGTGCCGCAAAATTATCTGGATTGATGATTTTGCGGCACCATATTTTTTGCATTTAAATATCTGACGAGTGCGGTGATCTGGATCAGAAGTTCTTCCTGATGCTTTGCATCGAGTTCTTTAAATAAAGAAAGAACTTGGAATTCAAAACGAAGCAAAGAAACAGAAGGATCCGGTTCACCAATTTCCAAAGCTTCATCTGCAGAGATGCCATACAGATTGGCAAGGGTTGCGAAAGTGGAGAGATCCGGCTCGGCAACGTTATTCTCATAACCGGACAGAGATTTTCTGTGGATACCGGTCAATTCCATCACTTGTTTCTGGGTATATTCTTTATTTTCACGGGCGTTTTTCAGAATTTTACCAAAATCTTTCATGAAAATGTTCCCCCTTCAAACATAGTATAAGTTCATTATAAATGGTCAGAGCAGGAAAAAGCAATAACAATTTATTTTGATTTTTTATCGAGATAGTCTGCGAGAGATTGAAACTGAATCAAAAGCTCTTCCTGGTGGCTGGTGTCAAATTTTTGGAAAAGAGTAAGCATTTTTCGTTCGCAGCGCGAAAGGGAAAAATGCGAGGGGGGGGATAGAAGTCTTAATTCCTAATACTTCATCCACAGAAAGTTGATATAAGCGGAGTAATCTGGCAAATGTGTCAAGATCTGGTTCAGCTACACTGTTCTCATAGCCGGACAGAGTCTTGCGGTTGATACCGGTCAGTTCCATTACTTTCTTCTGAGTATAAAAATTATCTTCACGTGCTGTCCGGAGAATTTCTCCAATATGTTCCATGAGCAGGTCTTCCTTTCTAAGAGTTCTTATATAGTATAAGCGAAATCTGTATATGTTATTACCTATTATAATGGAAATTGATGTTAGGAAGTGGAAAGTCTTAAAAAAGGTACTTTTAATAATAAAAATCTTAAAAAATAAGACTAAAGGGTATTGGTGCGAAGTTTTTCGACAGGTTTCGATAAATAATAAAATACATGACAAAAATATTAAAAAAGCTAGAAAAGAGTGGGTTTGATAATGAAACAATTAACGGTTCGTCAAAGTGAACAAAAACGGAGGATGTTTATGAGAAAAAACACAGAAAGTCTTAGAATTAAGACACAATCGATTGACATCTTAAAAACTAAGACGTATACTAACACTGTATGAATATGCCGCAATGTGAAAACTAGATAATAGACACAAGAGGAGATATTGGCGGTATAACCTCTCGGAAATGAAGTCAAAGTCAGAAGTCATTTGGCGAAAATAATTGTCTCTACGCGTTGGGTGGCTTTTGAAATAGTAGAAACTTTTTTTACAGGCAGGAAAATAGTTTCTGCGAAAATTTGAATAAAAAGGGGGGACATACGAGAGAGACTTATACTCAAAATTAAGAAAGGATGGAAAAAAGGTTATGAAAAAGAGTATGAGAAAAATCCTTGTTGCATGCCTTACATTAGCGATGTTAATGGTTAATTCATTAAGTGTTTTCGCTAGTGATGTATATGGGGATTTTAGCGTTAAGTTTGTATTCCATGACGTTGATAACGGTGATGCAGTTGTCGGTGATCCACAGTACATGGTAGTAAATGGTAAAGAAGGAGTGGCACAGGATGTAGATATTAGTTCTATTATGCCATCAGGATATGAAGTAGATGGTAAATATACAGAATCTACAACAGTATCTGTTGCTCCATACCTTGACGGTGCTTCAAAAGATGTTTATGTGAAAAAGGTTCAGCAGACTGTAACTACATTATATTTAAAATTTGTACTTAAGGATGGAACAGTGGTTGATTCTCAGACGTTAACATCAACAGCAGTAGGTGATGGATGGACATTCATGCTTGGGCAGGATTATCAGCTTCCAGAAGGCTATCAGCTTGCAACAGGATTAGATTATGAGCAGAACACTAACATTCAGCTTCCATGTGGAGCAACGACTTCATCTGAAATTGTTGTAGAACCAATCAACGGTACAGTAGATCCAGTTGATCCTGCAAAAGAAACTGTATTAAATATCACATTTGAAACAGTTGATGGAACAAAAGTTGGAGAAACGACTGCCAAGACTGGAGCAACAGGAGCAGGGGATGAGTCATGGTACTTCACATTAGGAACAGATTTCCAGCTTCCGGAAGGCTACAAACTTGCAGAAGGTGTAGATCAGGTTACAGTTATCCCAGTTGTGTTTGGAACAATTGGCGGTCACACGATGCTTGTAGAACCAATTAAGAGTGATGTTACACCAAAAGAAACTGTATTAAATATCACATTTGAAACAGTTGATGGAGAAGTTGTTGGAGAAACAACAGCATCCACAACAGCAGTAGGTGGAGAAGGTGAAGCATGGACATTCATGCTTGGCGAAGACTTCCAGCTTCCGGAAGGTTATAAACTTGCAGAAGGTGTAGATCAGGTTACAAACATTCCGATTCCGTTTGGTGCAATGGGCGGACATACAATTATTGTAGAACCAATTAATGATACAGTAGATCCAGTTGAACCGGCAAAGGAAACAGTATTAACTGTAACATTTGAAACAGTTGATGGAGAAGTAGTTGGTACAACAACAGCAAAAACAACAGCAGTAGGTGGAGAAGGTGAAGCATGGACATTCATGCTTGGAGAAGATTTCCAGCTTCCGGAAGGTTATAAACTTGCAGAAGGTGTAGATCAGGTAACCAACATTGAAGTACCATTTGGTTCAACAGGTGGATTTACAATGCTTGTAGAGGCAATTCCTTCTGAAGTAAAAGAGACAGTATTAAATGTAACATTCGAAACAGTTGATGGAGAAGTAGTTGATACAACAACAGCAAAAACAACAGCAACAGGTGGAGAAGGCGAAGCATGGACATTCATGCTTGGAGAAGATTTCCAGCTTCCGGAAGGCTATCAGCTTGCAGAAGGTGTAGATCAGGTAACAAATATCCAGGTTCCATTCGGAGCAACAGCTGGACATACTATGATCGTAGAAGCAGTTCCTTCAGAAACCGTAGAGACAGTATTAAATGTAACATTTGAAACAATCTATGGAGAAAAAGTTGGAGAAACAACAGCATCCACAACAGCAGTAGGTGGAGAAGGCGAAGCATGGACATTCATGCTTGGAACAGACTTCCAGCTTCCGGAAGGTTACCAGCTTGCAACAGGTGTTGACCAGGTAACAAACATCCAGATTCCGTTTGGAGCAATTGGTGGACACACAATGATCGTAGAACCGATCCCAGCAGAAACAGTAGGAACAGTTTTAACTATCACATTTGAAACAGTTGATGGAGAAGTTGTTGATACTAAGACTGTATCCACAACAGCAGTAGGTGGAGAAGGCGAAGCATGGACATTCATGCTTGGAGAAGACTTCCAGCTTCCAGAAGGCTATCAGCTTGCAGAAGGTGTAGATCAGGTAACAAACATTCAGGTTCCATTTGGAGCAACTGGTGGACATACAATGATCGTAGAAAAGATTCAGTCTGTAGACCCAGTTGATCCAGTTGATCCAGTTGATCCAGTAGATCCAGTTGAGCCAACAGATCCGACTGAGCCGACAACACCAGATGATACTAAAAAAGATGACAACAAAGCTGATGACAAAAATAACAGCAAAGTTGACAACACAAAAGCAGATAAAACAGCAAACAAAGCTAAAAAAGCTGAGAAGAAAGCAGAAAATGCAGAAACACCTCAGACAGGAGATTCAGCTCATGTAGTAATGAACATTCTTGTAATGGCTATTTGTGCAGCTGCAATTGTTACTGTAATTTGCAGAAAAAGACACGTTCGTTAATAAGAACAGTCTTAAGTAAAATAAGGTAATACTTAATTGCCAGAGGTGTCGGAAAAGATGCTTCTGGCAATTATATTAAGGAAAAGAAAATGAAAAAAAGATTAATAATAGGTGCAGTAATTTGTTTAAGTATCATGACCATTTTTGGCTGCGGAAGTAAAAAAAGTGAAAAAAAAGACAAAAAATTCGAAATAACAATCAATAATGATACGAAAAGTTTTTATGATAAAATTGAAAAAACAGATAAAGAAATTCCAGATGATTCAAAACAAAAAATAGAAGAAGGAATTCAAAACTGGGCTAAAGCAACTATAGGAATTGATGATAGCTTTTCCGATGATACAAAAAAAGTAACAGATGAAAAGTTATATGAAATTATTACATCAGATAAAGAAAGAGAAAAAATAAAGCAGCAGAGGGAAGAATTTTATAAAGATAGTAAAATTCAGACAGATAATATTACAGTAGAAATTAAAAAAGCAAGTGAAGCTTTATATAATGAAAGAACTATTGGGTATGTGGAAGCTAAAGTAACAGTAGAAGGAAAAAGAAATGATGATTCATTTACTAATAAATACGATTTGGTATTATTAATGGATTATCAGGAAGATGTAGCGTCTGTCTATGAAGTTGTTGATATTAAAACAGAGTAAAAAGAAAGAAACGCAGTGTGGATATTCAAACTGCGTTTCTTTTTGTCATATACTTAATTACCCAACAATCCGGTATTTCTTTTCTACCTTATTCAGAACTTCATGTCCATCCTCTGTTACCAGAACGAGGTCTTCTATACGGACGCCGTACTTGCCTTCAATATAGATACCAGGCTCGATGGAGAAGATCATACCAGGTTCAGCCACATTTTTATTGATCGGGCTGACATCGCCATATTCATGGTCTTCCTGTCCGATGAAGTGTCCAAGGCGGATCTTCCAGTATTCGCTGTAGCCTTTTTCGTCGATGTAGTCTCTTGCCTGTGCATCAATATCACAGAAACGTGCTCCCGGCTTGATCGCAGCTTCTGCCTTTTCGACAGCAGTGCGGACAATATCATGAATGTTAGCCTGCTCATCATCTACGCTCTTGCAGTAGAAAGTTCTTGTCATATCTGAACAATATCCATGCCATACGCAGCCCATATCGATCAGGATACATTCACCGGCTTTTAAGGTTCTTGTCTCACTTGGTGTATGATGCTGGTCAGCTGCATTCGCACCGAAACATACGATGGTATCAAAGCTTACACCACTCGCACCTTCTTTGAGGTATTCTGCATCGATAAAATCAGCAATCTGCTTTTCGGTCATACCTTCTTTGATATAAGCAGCAGCTCGTTCCATTACCAGATCATTGATTTCTGTAGAATGTTTCATGATTTCAATTTCTTCGGCATTCTTTACTGCGCGGACACCATCTACACAGTCAGATCCCCATACGGTCTTCAGCTCAGGGCAGCGCTCCTGAAGCGGAATAAGAAAACGTGCCGGAAATACTTTATCGATACCGAGTACGCCTTTGGTGTCGATATGCCTGGTCAGAACACCAATCTGATCGTCCATATCGCTGAACCATACTTCTTCAAAACCTGTATTGGAAACATAATACAGATAGTTCAGGAAAATCGTGTGCTTTCCGCTTGTACGAAGCAACAGGGCATATAATCTTTCCCCAGGATTTACCGTGATGCCTGTTAAGAAGCGGATGCTGAGTGGATCAGATACAAGTAACTGATCGATTCCTTTTTTTCTCATTTTTTCCAATACGCGTTCCATTCTTTCGTTCATTGCTATAATGCTCCTCTCTTAAATACACTACACCAATCATAGCACATTACAGGTAAAATATGAAGAGAAAGCTGTCATCTATTTTTTTAAAATGTGTCTTATGCGTTGCTGGTCACAGGTACTGTGAACAGTAACTTTTACGAACAGTGCAGGATCTTCTTTGCATTTTCCACACGTTCTCTCGAAGGTGGATTGATCCCTTCGAGGGGATAATCAAGTCCCAGCTCTTTCCATTTGTAGGCACCAAGTGTGTGATAAGGCAGGATTTCTACTCTTTCTACATTATCAAGTGTCTGGATAAAATCATTTAACCGGTTTAAGTATTCATCATAGTCGCTGCGCTCCGGTACGAGTACATGGCGGATCCAGACAGGTTTTTTGATATCGGAGAGAAAGCGGATCATATCCAGAATGTTTTTATTTGTTTTTCCGGTCAGCTCTTTGTGAGATTTTTCATCGATATGCTTGATATCAACAAGAAGAAGATCGGTATACTGCATCAGCTCCTGGAATTTGGAGAAAAATGGTTCTTCTCTGGTAAAAGGACCGCCTGCAGTATCAATCGTTGTGTGAATACCTTTTGCCTTTGCTTTTTTGAAAAGATCCAACAGAAAATCAATCTGAAGGAGAGGTTCTCCGCCACTTACTGTGATTCCACCGCCATTTTTCCAGTAAGTGCGGTAACGCAGAGCCTGCGCAAGAAGCTCATCGGCACTGCGCCAGGTGGCGCCGTTTTTATCTGTCATATTCCAGGTGTCAGGGTTATGGCAGAACTGACATCTCAGTGGACATCCCTGAACAAATATAATAAAACGTACCCCAGGTCCGTCAACAGAACCAAAGCTTTCTGTAGAGTGAATAAGTCCTTTGATTTGAGTCATATGAAAATCTCCTTTTTCATTGTGTGATTGGAAAACTGCGGATCAGGCAGAGTCTTTTAAATGCCTTAGTATGCAGGAAAAGCTGCCAGCAGCATCTCTGTATGTACCGAAAGTCATGCATTTTAAAATGCATGACTTCCAGCATAACGATATGTTTGGCAAAAGAGTGTAAGTTCGGTAATTACATACGATCGTGGCAGGTTCTTGCGATCACATCGAGCTGCTGTTCGCGTGTAAGGTCGATGAACTTAACCGCATATCCTGATACACGGATCGTAAAGTTTGCGTATTCTTCTTTTTCCGGATGTTCCATAGCGTCAAGAAGTTTTTCTGTTCCGAATACGTTGACGTTCAGATGGTGAGCACCCTGAGAGAAGTATCCGTCCATAACATTTACCAGGTTGTTAATGCGTTCCTCCGGAGTATGTCCGATTGCATCCGGGTTGATGGTCTGGGTGTTAGAGATTCCGTCAAGTGCCCATTCGTAAGGCAGCTTGGCAACGGAGTTCAAGGAAGCAAGAAGTCCGTTCTGTTCTGCACCGTAGCTTGGGTTTGCTCCAGGTGAAAGCGGTGCGCCTGCTTTTCTTCCGTCCGGAAGAGCACCGGTAGCTTTTCCATATACAACGTTTGAGGTAATGGTAAGGATAGAAGTTGTCGGTTCGGATTCACGGTAGGTGTGATGCTTTTTCAGTTTCTTCATAAATGTCTGAAGAAGCCATACTGCGATATCATCTGCGCGGTCATCATCATTTCCGTATTTCGGGAAATCACCGGTTGTCTCGAAATCTACAACGAGTCCGTTTTCGTCACGGATTGTTTTCACTTTTGCATATTTGATCGCACTTAAGGAGTCAACTACATGAGAGAATCCTGCGATACCTGTTGCAAATGTACGACGTACATCGGTATCGATCAGTGCCATCTGAGATGCTTCATAGTAGTATTTGTCATGCATGTACTGGATCAGGTTCAGTACGTTTACATACAGTCCAGCGAGCCACTCCATCATCTTGTCGTATTTAGCCATTACTTCATCATAATCAAGGTATTCAGAAGTGATCGGTGTGTAAGCCGGTCCTACCTGATCTTTTGACTTGCAGTCGACACCACCGTTGATCGCGTAAAGAAGGCATTTTGCAAGGTTTGCTCTTGCTCCGAAAAACTGCATTTCTTTACCTGTCTGTGTTGCAGATACGCAGCAGCAGATAGAATAGTCATCGCCCCATACCGGACGCATTGCATCATCATTTTCATACTGGATAGAACTTGTTTCAATAGAAATATGTGAAGCGTAGTCCTTGAAGTTCTTCGGAAGACGTTCTGTGTAAAGTACAGTCAGGTTCGGTTCCGGAGAAGGTCCCATGTTTTCCAGGGTATGCAGGAAACGGTAGTCTGTCTTTGTTACCATAGAACGTCCGTCCTGTCCCATTCCGCCGACTTCCAGTGTAGCCCAAACCGGGTCACCAGAGAAGAGCTGGTTGTAAGATGGGATACGTGCGAACTTAACCATACGGAATTTCATTGTCATATGGTCAACTAATTCCTGAGCTTCTTCTTCGGTAAGGATTCCTGCTTCCATATCTCTCTTGATGTAGATATCAAGGAAGGTAGATACACGTCCGACACTCATGGCAGCTCCGTTCTGAGTCTTGATTGCTGCAAGGTATCCGAAGTACAGCCACTGGAATGCTTCTTTTGCATTTTTTGCTGGCTCGGAAATGTCGAATCCGTAGATAGCAGCCATTTCTTTCATACCCTTGAGGGCACGGATCTGTTCTGCAAGTTCTTCTCGCTGACGGATGACATTGTCACGCATGGATCCGTATCCGCAGTTTGCGAGATCGTCCTGCTTCATAGCGATCAGAAGATCGATGCCGTAAAGAGCAACACGACGGTAGTCACCGACGATACGTCCACGTCCGTAAGTATCCGGAAGCCCTGTAAGGATCTTATTGTGACGTGCTTTTTTCATTTCCGGAGTATAGGCATCAAATACTGCCTGGTTATGTGTTTTATGATAATCTGTAAAGATTTTATGAAATTTCGGGTTTGGTTCATATCCGTAAGTTTTGCATGCTTCCTCAGCCATTTTGATTCCACCGAACGGCATAAATGCACGTTTTAAAGGTTTGTCAGTCTGAAGACCCACAACCTGTTCTTTATCTTTCAGTTCTTCGCAGATATAACCTGGACCGTAAGCGGTAAGAGAAGATACCACTTCTGTTTCCATATCCAGAACGCCGCCTTTTGCACGTTCTTCTTTCTGGAGTTCCTGAAGCTTGCCCCAGAGCTGGTTTGTTGCTTCGGTCGGGTCTGCAAGGAATGAAGAATCTCCCTCGTAAGGTGTGTAGTTGTTCTGGATAAAATCACGAACGTTGATTTCTTCTTTCCAGAGTCTTCCTTCAAATCCCTGCCATTGTTCTTTCTGCATCATTTGGTTATTCCTCCTTCTTGTGGGTGAGCCATAGTACCTATGACCCGGTTATTATACACTGTGTTGCTGCGGTTTATGCCCGGAAAGTTCTGGCAAATTCCAGACATATGAAAAGGTTCAGCTAGAAGAACCGATGGATGTTTACGCCTTTTATATAGCCCGGATTTATGATAATCTTATAAAAATGCGTAAAAAAAGCCGGCATCTGAGCTGAATCGCCCAGACGGTCGGCTAAATAATCAAATCCTCATATTTCCCTGTGGTTCATTCCACTTCCGTCAGTCATATGAGCAACTTTAATTTAACAAATTGCTATATAAATGTCAATGACAAAATTGTTTTTTTGAAAAAAACATAATAATGATGTGAGTGTCAATAAGTATAAACACCGAGAAAAGCTTAACATTTATCAAGAAATCTCTCAATCGAATTGAGGCATGTACCTGGAATAGAACATAAAAAATGTTAAAAAAATATCAAGCATCTATTGAATTCTGTTTTTTAGAGGATTATAATAAAAACATCAGGTGATTTACAAAATAAAGGAGGATTTTTATCATGGCAAGAAAAGTTGTTTTAGCAGGAGCATGTCGTACAGCAATCGGTGTAATGGGCGGACAGTTTGCAAATACATCGGCTGTAGAACTTGGAACGATCGTAATCAAAGAAGCTCTCAAAAGAGCGGGCGTTTCTCCGGATCAGGTTGACGAAGTGTATATGGGAAATGTTATCCAGGCTGGCAACGGACAGAACCCGGCACGTCAGGCAGCTGTATATGCAGGAATCCCGAATGAAGTACCGGCAACAACTATCAACGTACTTTGTGGATCCGGTCTTCACTGTGTAAACCTTGCAGCGAAGCTGATCGCAGCTGGAGATGCAGATATCATCGTTGCAGGTGGTATGGAAAATATGACAATGGCTCCGTACATGTTGAGAAACGGACGTTATGGATATCGTATGGGAAATGCGACAATCGAAGATGCTATGATCAAGGATGGTCTGACCGATGCATTCCATAATTATCACATGGGAATCACAGCAGAAAATATCTGCGAACAGTGGGGACTTACAAGAGAAGAACTGGATGAATTTGCAGCATGGTCTCAGAACAAATGTGAAAAAGCAATGGCAGAAGGTAAATTTAAAGACGAGATTGTTCCGGTCGAAGTGAAGAAGAAAAAAGAAACGATTCTTGTTGATACAGATGAAGGCCCTCGTAAAGGAATCACAAAAGAAGGTCTTGCAAGACTTCGCCCGGCATTCAAGAAAGACGGTATGGTTACAGCAGGTAACGCATCCGGAATCAATGATGGTGCAGCTGCACTTATCGTTATGAGCGAAGAAAAAGCAAAAGAGCTTGGCGTAACACCTATGGCAACATGGATCGGCGGAGAACTCGCAGGATGTGATCCGGCAATCATGGGAATCGGACCGGTTTATTCAACACGTAAGGTTATGAAGAAGCTGGGAATGGAGATCGGAGATTTCGATCTGATCGAAGCAAATGAAGCATTTGCAGCACAGTCAGTAGCAGTTGGAAAGGATCTTGGATTTGATCTTAGCAAACTGAATGTCAATGGTGGAGCAATTGCTCTCGGACATCCGGTTGGATGCTCAGGTGCGAGAATCCTTGTAAGTCTGCTGTATGAGATGCAGAAAGAAGATGTACATACAGGTCTTGCAACACTTTGTGTTGGTGGCGGAATGGGATGCTCTGCTGTAGTTAAAAGAGATTAGGGATAGAAAAAAAAGGGTGGATACTTTTTAAGTGTCTGCCTTTTTTGAATGATTTAGGTTGTGTTGACAAATTGGGCAAAAGATAATGCGTCTATTCTAGTTGTGCAAACCATTCCGATGAACCCCCTAAAGCGAAAATCGTGTTCAGCAGAGGCTTCCACGATTTTTGGGTTTCATCTCCATTGCACAAAAGACGAATAGACGCAATATCTTTTGCCCAATTTGTCCCTCGAAGCTATTGACATTATTAAATAAAAGCGTAGTAACTAAAAAAGTCTGGCGAGGTGTGCCAGACTTTTTTCTACGATGAGATATATGCGTTTTGCATGTTTTAGGGCTTTGAAAAAAATTAATATACCAGAGGTTTTTCTTCGCCGTTTAATACACGAAGAGCGCCTTGGGCGAGAGCGAGGAGTTCGTCTTCTCCTGGGTAGACGGTGATTGGGGCGATGAATCCGACTTTTTCCTTGATCTCGGATGTTACATAATCGCTGTATGCGATACCGCCGGTGAGAAGGATCTGGTCTACTTTGCCGTTAAGTACGGCTGCCATGGCGCCGACTTCTTTGGCAACCTGGTAAGTGAATGCGTGGAATACACCGGCTGCTTCTTCGTCACCCTTTTCAAAGGCACGTTCTGCAACGTCGCGCATGTTGTTGGTTCCAAGGTATCCGTTGAGACCGCCTTTCCCGTTGATCTTTTTATATACTTCATCCTGTGTGTACTGACCGGAGAAACACATTTTTACGAGTGCGCCTGCCGGTACACCGCCGGAACGTTCCGGTGAGAAAGGTCCGTCTCCGTCAAGCGTGTTGTTGACATCGACAACTTTGCCATTTTTATGAGCACCGACAGATACACCGCCGCCCATATGTACAACGACCAGGTTCAGGGAGTCATAAGATACACTCTGTTCTTTGGCGTAGCGTTTGGCAACTGCTTTCTGGTTCAGTGCGTGGAAGATACTGATACGCGGAAGTTCCGGGATTCCGGAATATCTTGCAACAGGTTCCATCTCATCGACAACAACCGGGTCAACAATGTAAGAAGGAACTCCGATCTCATCACCGATTTCGCGGGCAAGGATGCCTCCAAGGTTCGATGCATGCTGTCCTTGCACACCTGCTTTTAAGTCAGCAAGAAGTGCGTCAGATACTGGATAGGTTCCACCTGGGATCGGTTTTAAAAGTCCGCCTCGTCCTACTACAACATTCAGAGATTTGATGTCGAAGCTGTTCTTTGCGAGAATATCTACGATCAGTTCTTTACGGAAATCTTTCTGGTCAACGATGGTTGCATATTTTGCAATCTCTTCGGTGGAATGACGGAGTGTTTCTTCGAATAACAAAGTTTCGTCTTCGTACACACCGATCTTGGTAGAAGTAGATCCCGGGTTGATTACTAAAATTTTATAGCTCATAAAAAGATCCTCCTTAGTCTGTGATCGATCCTGCGATTACGGTCGCAAGAGCGATAGAATTCAGTTTTGTCTGGAAATCATCAGAACGTGATGTAAGTACAACCGGAGCGCTTGTTCCGACAAGTACGTTACCGATCTTGACCTTTGCAGTGCGGACAAGAATCTTATATGTGATATTTCCTGCATCGATATTCGGGAAGAGGAGAATATCAGCATGTCCGGCTACTGGATTAGTCACACCTTTGTGAACAGCTGCTTCCGGATCGATCGCAAGATCCATGGAAAGTGGTCCGTAGATCTGGCATCCTTTGAAATCGCCACTCTCGTACATCTTGGTGAGATTATCGGCATCGACTGTTGGCTGCATCTTTGGATTCACTGTTTCAACTGCACACAGAGGAGCAACCTTCGGGCATTCGATGCCACATGCATGTGCGACTTCTACTGCATTGTTGATGATATTGACTTTATCTGCAAGGGTTGGATATGTATTGAAAGCTACGTCTGTGAAGAACAGAAGACGGTTAATGCCTTCAATCTCAAATACGCATACATGAGACAGCATCTTTCCGGTACGAAGTCCGACTTCTTTATTCAATACGCTCTTTAAGAATGTCTTTGTTTCAAGCAATCCTTTTAAAAGGATATCAGCTTTGCCGTTGTGTACAAGCTCAACAGCCTTTAATGCAGCTGCTTCGGTAACAGGCTCATTGATGATTTCGAAATCTGTCAGATCCATATCAATAGAAGCGGCAATCTCGCGGATCTTGGCTTCATCACCGACAAGGATGGCTGTTGCGATATTTTGCTCTTTTGCAGCTTTGACAGCCTGCAGTACCGGCTCATCCTGTGCGTTGGAAACAGAGACTTTCTTTAAGGTTTTTTGATTTGCTTTTGAGATTAATTCTTCAAAACTTTTGCTCATTTTCACACCTTCTCATTCATAATTTAATTATAGTATTCTGGTTGAATAATTTTTAACAATCTTAAGTGTAGCACCATATCTGGGAAAGGTCAATATAAAAGTGGTGTGTTGGAAATGACGAATAATGCAGATGTATTGTGAAAAAATGTTGGTGAAAATGTTAAAAGAAAATTAAATGATAAAAAATGATTGATAAATATTTGACAGAACGGGAAATGGGTAGTATATTAAAAAAAGAGGACAAAAAAGTCCCTTGCGAAAATCTTAAAAACGGAAAGTAAAACAGTATATATCTAATAAGAAGTGATACTTACCATTAAGATGTAAAAGGAGGAAAAAGTGATGGCAAAGAAAATCGTGTTAGCAGGTGCGTGTCGTACAGCAATCGGAAGTATGGGTGGAGCTCTTTCTACAACTCCGGCACCGGAATTAGGATCTATCGTTATCAAAGAAGCTTTAAATAGAGCAGGTGTTGCTCCGGAACAGGTTGATCATGTATATATGGGTTGTGTAATCCAGGCAGGTCTTGGACAGAACGTTGCACGTCAGGCTTCTTTAAAAGCAGGTCTTCCGGTCGAGACACCGGCAGTTACGGTTAACGTTGTTTGCGGATCCGGACTTAACTGTGTGAACATGGCTGCACAGATGATCCAGGCAGGAGATGCTGATATCGTTGTAGCAGGCGGTATGGAAAATATGTCTATGGCTCCATATGCACTGAAAAACGCACGTTATGGATACAGAATGGGTAATGCACCGATGATCGATACAATGGTAAATGACGCACTTTGGGATGCATTCAATGACTATCACATGGGAATCACTGCTGAGAATGTAGCAGAACAGTGGGGACTCACAAGAGAACAGCTTGATGAATTTGCAGCAGCAAGCCAGCAGAAAGCCTGCGCAGCAATCGAAGCAGGAAAATTCAAAGATGAGATTGTTCCTGTAGAAGTGAAGAAGAAAAAAGAAACCATCGTAGTTGATACAGATGAAGGACCGCGTCCGGGAACAACAGCAGAAGGAATCGCAAGACTTCGTCCGGCATTCAAAAAAGATGGTATTGTAACAGCAGCAAATGCTTCCAGCATCAATGACGGAGCAGCAGCAATCGTTGTTATGAGTGAAGAAAAAGCAAAAGAGCTCGGCGTTACACCGATGGCAACATGGGTAGCAGGAGCACTCGGCGGAGTAGATCCATCTATCATGGGTGTTGGACCGGTTGCAGCTACGAATAAAGTAATGGCTAAGACAGGGCTTTCTGTAGATGATATGGATCTGATCGAAGCAAACGAAGCTTTCGCAGCACAGTCACTTGCAGTAGCACATGATCTGAAATTCGACATGGATAAAGTAAATGTAAACGGTGGAGCAATTGCTCTCGGACATCCAGTAGGAGCTTCAGGATGCCGTATCCTTGTTACACTTCTTCATGAGATGCAGAAACGTGATGCAAAGAAAGGTCTTGCAACACTTTGTATCGGTGGCGGAATGGGATGCGCTACAATCGTAGAACGTGATTAATAAACCAGATCAAAAGGAGATGTTGATGATGGAATTTATTACATATGAAGTAGAAGGACAGGTTGGAATTATTACCATTAACCGTCCAAAGGCACTGAACGCACTGAATAGTGCAGTTCTTGATGAACTTGATGCAACGATCGACGGTGTTGATCTTGATGCAGTCAGATGCCTGATCCTTACAGGAGCAGGAGAAAAATCTTTTGTAGCCGGTGCAGATATCGCTGAGATGAGTACTCTTACAAAAGAAGAGGGAGAAGCTTTTGGAAAGAAAGGAAATGATATTTTCCGTAAGATCGAAACACTTCCGATTCCGGTAATCGCAGCAGTTAATGGATTCGCTCTTGGTGGCGGATGTGAAATCTCCATGAGCTGTGATATCCGTATCTGTTCAGACAATGCAGTATTCGGACAGCCGGAGGTTGGCCTTGGAATTACACCTGGATTTGGTGGAACACAGAGACTTGCAAGACTTGTCGGACCTGGTATGGCAAAGCAGATGATCTACACTGCAAGAAATATCAAAGCTGACGAAGCTTACAGAATCGGTCTTGTAAATGCCGTATATCCGCAGGAAGAACTGATGCCGGCAGCAAAGAAGATGGCAGCAGGCATTGCAAAGAATGCACCGATCGCAGTAAGACACTGCAAACAGGCAATCAATGAAGGTCTTGAAAAGGGAATGGATGAGGCAATCGTAGTAGAAGAAAAACTCTTCGGCGGATGCTTTGAATCCTACGACCAGAAAGAAGGAATGGCAGCATTCCTTGAAAAGAGAAAAGTAGAAGCTTTCCTTAATAAATAAGTTCGTTTAATAAAGGGGAGAATTAACTCTCCCCTGGAAAATTAAATTTATAAAATGGAGGTAATTTCAATGAAAGTAGGAATTATTGGCGCAGGAACAATGGGACAGGGCATTGCAAAGGCATTTGCTCAGGTAGATGGATATGAAGTAGCACTCTGTGACATCAAACAGGAATGGGCAGAAGGCGGAAAAGCTAAAATCGCTAAAGGCTATGACAGACTTGTTCAGAAAGGAAAATTAACTCAGGAAGCAGTTGATGCAATTCTTGCAAAAATTACTCCGGGACTCAAAGAAGATCTCTGCGCAGATTGTGATCTGATCGTAGAAGCAGCATTTGAGAACATGGAAGTTAAGAAAACTACATTCAGTGAACTTGATAAGATCGCAAAACCTGAATGCATTTTTGCATCAAATACCTCCAGCCTTTCTATCACAGAAATCGGCAACGGACTTACCCGTCCAATGATCGGTATGCATTTCTTCAACCCGGCAGACCGTATGAAATTAGTAGAAGTGATCGCAGGCGTAAATACACCGGCTGAAACTGTAGATGCAATCAAGAAGATCGCAGAAGAAATCGGAAAGACACCTGTACAGGTTAATGAAGCAGCAGGTTTCGTAGTAAACCGTATCCTTGTTCCGATGATCAATGAAGCAGCTTTCATCAAGATGGAAGGTGTATCTGACATCGCAGGAATCGATGCAGCAATGAAGCTTGGTGCAAACCATCCAATGGGACCTCTGGAGCTTGGTGATTTCATCGGACTTGATATCTGCCTTGCTATCATGGATGTACTTTATGCAGAAACAGGCGACAGCAAATATCGTGCATGCCCGCTGCTTCGTAAGATGGTCCGTGGTGGAAACCTTGGAGTTAAGAGCGGAAAAGGATTCTATGTATACAATGCAGACCGCACAAAAACTCCGGTTGATGCACAGTAATGGATGTTCTAAATAAAGACATGGAGGAAGAATAAATGGATTTCGGATTAGATAAGAAACACGAAATGGCGAGAACTCTGTTTAAAGAATTCGCAGAAAACGAAGTAAAACCACTTGCACAGGAAGTGGACGAGACAGAAGTTTTCCCAAGAGCAACAGTTGAAAAAATGGCGAAATATGGATTTCTTGGTATTCCGGTACCGAAGGAATACGAGGGACAGGGATGTGATCCACTGACATACGTAATGTGTGTAGAAGAACTTGCAAAGGTTTGTGCCACAACATCTGTAATCGTATCTGCGCATACCTCTCTTTGTATAGACCCGATCCTGACATACGGAACACCGGAGCAGAAAGCAAAATACGTTCCGGATCTTGCATCAGGAAGAAAGCTTGGAGCTTTCGGCCTTACAGAACCTGGGGCAGGTACAGATGCACAGGGACAGCAGACTAAGGCTGTTCTTGACGGAGATGAATGGGTATTAAACGGATCAAAATGCTTTATCACAAACGGTAAAGAAGCAGATGTTTACATCATTATCGCCGTAACAGGTATTGTTGAAAAACGTGGCAGAAAGATGAAAGAGATTTCTGCATTCATCGTAGAGAAAGACACTCCGGGATTCACATTCGGAACCAAAGAGAAGAAGATGGGTATCCGTGGATCTTCAACATACGAGCTTATTTTTGAAGACTGCCGTATTCCAAAAGAAAATCTCCTTGGAGCACAGGGCAAGGGCTTCGGTATCGCTATGCATACTCTTGATGGCGGACGTATCGGTATTGCCGCTCAGGCTCTTGGAATCGCTGAAGGCGCACTTGACAGAACAATCGCATATGTAAAAGAAAGAAAACAGTTCGGACGCACGATTGGTCAGTTCCAGAATACACAGTTCCAGCTTGCAGATATGGCTACAAAGGTAGAGGCTGCAAAGATGATGGTATACAAAGCTGCCATGGCAAAAGCTACACAGAAAGTTTACTCTGTCGAAGCTGCACAGGCTAAGCTTTATGCAGCAGAAGTAGCGATGGAAGTTACTACAAAGGCTGTTCAGTTACATGGTGGATACGGATACATCAGAGAATACGATGTAGAACGTATGATGCGTGACGCAAAGATTACAGAAATCTACGAAGGAACTTCAGAAGTTCAGCGTATGGTTATTTCTGGAAACTTATTGAAATAGGAGGTACGAATCGTGAAGATAGTTGTTTGTGTAAAACAGGTACCGGATACAAAAGGCGGAGTTCAGTTTAATCCGGACGGTACACTTAACAGAGCTGCAATGCTTGCAATTATGAACCCGGATGACAAAGCAGGTCTTGAGGCCGCACTTAGATTAAAAGACCAGTATGGAGCAGAAGTAACTGTACTTACAATGGGACTTCCAAAAGCAGCCGATGTGCTTCGTGAAGCACTTGCAATGGGAGCTGATAAAGCAATTCTTGTAACAGACAGAGTACTTGGAGGAGCTGATACATGGGCTACATCAAGCACCATCGCAGCAGCAATCCGCAAACTCGATTATGACCTGATCATCACAGGACGTCAGGCAATCGATGGTGATACAGCACAGGTTGGACCGCAGATTTCTGAACATCTGGACATCCCGGTTATCTCTTATGCACAGGATATCAAAGTAGAAGGTGACAGCGTGGTCGTACAGCGTCAGTTCGAAGACAGATATCATGTACTGAAAGCAAAAATGCCTTGCCTTATCACAGCACTTTCAGAATTAAATGAACCACGTTATATGACACCAGGCGGAATCTTCGATGCTTGTGACGCTGAGATCACAACATGGGGAAGAGCTGATCTTACTACACTGGATGATGCAAATATCGGTCTTGCAGGATCGCCTACAAAGATTGCAAAAGCATCTGACAAGGTAAGAAAGGGAGCAGGAGAAAAGGTTGCTCTTGATCCGGAAGAAGCAGTATCTTACCTGATGGGAAAATTAACAGAGAAACATATCATTTAATAAGAAGGAAAAGTGGTGAATATCATGAACTTAGAAGAATATAAGGGAGTATATGTCTTTGCTGAACAGGTAGACAACAAACTGAGCGGAATCGCATTTGAACTTCTTGGAAAAGCAAAAGACCTTGCAGCAGACTTAAATGCAGAAGTAGCAGCCGTTCTGATCGGTTCTGACGTAAAAGGACTTGCAGATGAGCTTGCAGCATACGGAGCAGATAAAGTAATCGTAGTAGATGATCCGGAACTGAAAGAATATAGAACAGAGCCATACGCACATGCGCTGGCATCTGTTATCGAAAAATATAAACCGGAGATCATGTTAGTCGGCGCAACTGCAATCGGACGTGATCTTGGTCCTAGAGTATCCGCAAGAGTACAGACAGGTCTTACAGCAGACTGTACACAGCTTGAGATCGGTGATTTCCCGATCAATCCGGTAGCAGGAAAAGAGCAGAAGCACAATCAGCTTCTTATGACTCGTCCGGCATTTGGCGGAAATACAATCGCTACCATCGCATGCCCGGATAACCGCCCGCAGATGGCAACCGTTCGTCCTGGTGTTATGCAGAAGATCGCTAAGATCGAAGGTGCAAAGGCAAATGTAGAAGAGTTTAATCCAGGATTTACACCGGATAATAAATACGTTGAGATTATGGAAGTTGTCAAATCTGTATCTGAGACGGTTGATATCATGGATGCCAAGATTCTTGTATCCGGTGGACGTGGAGTCGGAAGTGCAGAAAACTTCAAGATCCTGGAAGATCTTGCAGAAGCACTTGGCGGAGAAGTAAGCTGCTCACGTGCAGTTGTAGATAATGGCTGGAAACCAAAAGATCTTCAGGTAGGACAGACAGGAAAGACAGTTCGTCCTCAGGTATATTTTGCAATCGGTATTTCCGGAGCGATCCAGCATGTAGCAGGTATGGAAGAATCTGATCTGATCATTGCAATCAACAAAGATGAGACAGCTCCGATCTTTGATGTAGCTGACTATGGTATCGTTGGAGATCTGAATAAGATCGTACCAGAACTTACCAAACAGATCAAAGAAGCAGTTGCTGCTAAAAAATAAAGAATAACTGGTAAAACAAAGATGGTGTCGCAAAGAAGCGGCACCATTTTTTTGTATACAAATCGAATAGAAGTTAGCCTGCTCTATTTTCGTGCGGAAAGCTTGTGCGTCTGGGGGATATTATGGTATACTTTATAAGATATAGACTTTGTAGTTATAGCTTAAGTAGGAGTGTGAATAAATGGCACAAAGAATTAAAAGCAGACGAAGGAAGGCTGTAAAAAAGCAGGCGGTTCATTATTTTGATTACAGTCTTCTGGCGATTATTATATTTCTGATGTGTTTTGGACTGGTAATGCTATACAGTATCAGTTCCTATGAAGCACGAACGGAATACGGAGATGGGATGTACTTCCTGAAAAGGCAGGGCCTCATCGGACTTGGAAGTATTGCTGTGATGATGTGGGTTTCTCGCCTGGATTATCATATGTTTTCCAAATATGCAGCAATGAGCTACTGGGGATCCATGCTTCTTCTTGCACTTGTTAAATTTACACCACTTGGTATTGAGGTAAATGGTGCACGAAGATGGTTCCGGCTTCCGGCTAACCAGTCATTCCAGCCGGCAGAGATTATGAAGATCGCTGTGATCATATTTATCCCATACCTGATCTGCAGAATGGGGAATAAAGTACACACCCTGAAAGGATCGCTGGGAGTTGTGGAGTGGGGAGGTTTGGCAGCACTGGGAGTTTATGTGCTGACTGATAATCTAAGCTCTGCGATCATTGTAATGGGAATTTCCTGCTGTATCCTTTTTGTCGTACATAAGAAGCAGAAGATTTTTCTGTGGATTGCAGGCGGCGGGCTGGCTGTTTTTGTGGCGGGATCATATATCCTCGGAAGACTTCTTGAGAACAGCACCAGCTTCCGACTCAGACGTATCATTGCCTGGCTGAATCCGGAAAAATATGCGTCAACGATTTCTTTCCAGACGGTACAGGGACTATATGCGATCGGATCAGGTGGCTTTTTCGGGAAAGGACTGGGAAATGGTGTGCAAAAGACGGTAATACCGGAAGTGCAGAACGACATGATCCTGTCAGCAATCTGTGAAGAGCTTGGGGTGTTTGGAGCAATCATTATCCTGGTTTTGTTCGGTCTTTTGATCTACAGACTGCTTTTTATTGCACAGAACGCACCTGATCTGTATGGAGCACTGATTATGACAGGGATTATGTCACATATCGCGATCCAGGTAATTCTCAATGTTATGGTAGTTACGAACATGATGCCGAATACCGGAATTACATTGCCTTTTATCAGTTATGGTGGTACATCCATCCTGTTCCTGATGATAGAAATGGGAATGGCACTTGGAATTTCCAGAAGAATTAAACTGGAAGGGTAAAAAAAGCTTTTTTTTCAAAGAAAAGTGTGATATGATGTTATAAGTGGTAATGAAAACCACGTATAATGGATGCAAATGACACGTTTCGGAGGTTTGGATTATGAGTTATAAAGTGATTGTGGACAGCTGTGGAGAATTGACAGCAGAGATGAAAGCTTCAGGTCGGTTTGAGACAGCATCACTGGGACTGGAGGTTGGAGATTGTCATATAATTGATGATGAATCTTTCAATCAGGCTGAATTTTTGAAGAACGTAGCTGAATGCCCGACATGTCCAAAGTCAAGTTGTCCGTCTCCGGAGACGTTTATGGAAGGATATCACTGTGATGCGGAGCATGTATATGCTGTTACGTTGTCTTCTGAACTGAGCGGTTCTTATAACAGTGCCGTACTGGGCAAGAATTTATATGAAGAAGAATACGGTGAGAAAGATATTTATGTGTTCAACTCAAAATCTGCATCAGTAGGACAGACGCTCATCGGGATGAAGATTGCGCAGTGTGAAGAGCGGGGCATGACATTCAAGGAAGTGATAGCTGCTGTAGAAGCATATATTGAAGAGCAGCACACATATTTTGTTCTTGAGACGCTTGAGACTCTTCGCAAGAATGGAAGACTTACAGGATTAAAAGCAATTGCGGCAACAGTACTGAATATTAAGCCGGTGATGGGGGCTACTCCGAAGGGAGAGATTTGTCAGTTGGGTCAGGCGCGCGGAATTAAAAAAGCACTTAAGAATATGGTGGATTGTGTGATCGCAGATCTGAAAGATCCGGAGAGCAAGGTACTTGCAATTTCGCATTGTAACTGCCCGCAGAGAGCACAGGATGTGAAGAAGATGCTGGAAGAACGTGTGAAATTAAAAGACATTATCATTCTGGATACCAGAGGTGTCAGTAGCATGTATGCGAATGATGGCGGAGTAATTATTGCAGTATAGCTTGTATCAATCGTAAAAGTGTGATAAAATATACTGGTTAGATGATTGCGAAGGAGACTTGCAGATATGAGTCAGAAAAAAGTAGATTATTATAAACAGGCAAAAGCGAACAGAAAGCGTGAAGAAAAAAAGAAAAATTTGCGAAAAGCTTTTGATTATACGATCCTTGGGCTGATTGCACTTGCAATCGTTGTCTGGATTGGATGGTCCGCTTATGATATGTATGAATCAAAGCAGCCAAGAGCAGTAGCAGAAGTTGATTATTCTGCTGTAAGTGATTATGTCCAGTCACTTAACACTGCTGAGTAGATGAAAAGAAGAAAGTGGAGAGATGGTTCCATTGTGGAACGGTTTCTCCACTTTTTTTATGCACTGTGTGGGGAATGGAGTATAAAACGCTCCACTTTTCACCACAAAATGAATGAAAAATGGGAAAAAATATGATTTATCGGACTTTTTTCAGAATGGATAAATTCGAAAAAGTGCTTGAAAAGGGCGGAAAAGTGGGGTACAATGGATACAAGTGGTAGAAAGTGGAACGAAGTGGAGCAAAGTGGCATGGAAAGTGGCAGACCACTTTGAAAGAAGGTGATCCTATGTTGACTGGAGAATTTAATCATAGTATTGATTCAAAAGGCAGGCTGATTATTCCTTCCAAATTACGAGAGAGTCTGGGAGAACATTTCGTAATTACGAAAGGGATGGACGGCTGCTTATTTCTGTATCCGGACAACGAATGGAAAGCCTTTGAAGAGAAGCTTAGAACTTTACCGCTTACAAACAAAAAAGCCAGAGACTTTAAGCGTTTCTTTCTTGGAAGTGCTACGGAAGGAGAACTTGACAAACAAGGGAGAGTTTTGATATCTTCTTCTCTTCGCGCTTATGCAGATCTTGAAAAAGAGGTTGTTCTAGCAGGTGTGCTGGACAAGGTCGAGATCTGGAGTAAAGAGGCGTGGGAAGCGCGTACAGCTGATGTTGAGGAAAATATCGAGGACATTGCAAGTGACATGGAAGATTTGGGACTTAGCATCTAAATAGATCTTTTAATTAGGAGGACACCATGGCATTTAAGCATAAATCAGTATTACTGGATGAGACAATCGAAGGACTGAACATCAAGCCGGACGGTATTTATGTTGATGGCACACTTGGAGGAGGCGGACATGCATACGAAGTATGTCGGCGTTTAAACAACAAGGGGAGTTTTATAGGAATAGACCAGGATGCGGCGGCGATTGAAGCGGCAGGCACCCGATTAAGCGACTTCGGGGAGAGAGTTACAATAATCAGGAGCAATTATTGTGATATGAAGTCGAGGCTCCATGAGAAAGGGATTGACAAGGTCGATGGAATCGTACTCGATCTGGGCGTATCATCTTATCAGTTAGATACGGCAGATCGTGGTTTTTCCTATCGCGTAGATGCGCCTTTGGATATGAGGATGGACACACGCCAGACTTTATCTGCAAAGGAGATTGTCAATGGTTACAGTGAGATGGACCTTTTTCGGATCATTCGCGACTATGGTGAGGACAAATTTGCGAAGAATATAGCAAAACATATTGTTATGGCAAGAGAGAAAGGTCCTATTGAAACAACCGGGCAGCTGGCAGAGATTATCAGACAGTCTATACCGATGAAGTTTCAGAAGATGTCGGGGCATCCGGCAAAAAGAACCTTTCAGGCAATCCGGATTGAATGTAACCGGGAACTGGAGGTGCTCAGGGATTCACTTGACGATATGATTGATATTTTAAATCCGGGAGGAAGGATATGCATCATCACGTTCCATTCCCTGGAGGACAGAATTGTCAAAGGAATTTTTAAAAAGAATGAGAATCCATGCACGTGTCCGAGTACTTTCCCGGTATGTGTGTGTGGAAAAGTTTCCAAAGGAAAAGTCATTACGAAAAAACCGATTCTTCCAAGTGAAGAAGAGATGGAAGTGAACAGTCGTTCTAAGAGTGCGAAGCTGCGTATCTTTGAGCGCGTATAGAATTTGAAAGGGTGGTGCTGTATGGCAAAATACAGTCATAGAATACAGGCAGACAGACGTACAGTAACAAGCCGAGGAATGTACATATACGGAAATACAGTTCGCCAGGCAGAAGTCATGCCACAGCGACAAGAGGAACCAAGAAAAGAACATAAAAAGAAAAAACTGGACAGACAGATTTTGAAAAATCGAAGAAAAGCAATGCGGATGAATCCTGCATATGTGATGTTTCTTTCAATTGCGGCAGTGGCAGCACTTGTAGTCTGTGTATGGTATCTGCAGGTACGTGCAGAGCTTACAAGCCGGACAGAGCATATTACCGAGCTGCAGCAGGAACTGGCAGATGCAAAAGAAGAGAATACAACTAGATATAACGTAGTAATGGATTCTGTGAATCTGGAAGAAGTAAGAGACCGTGCAATCAATGATCTGGGTATGGGATATGCGACTTCGGATCAGATTATTGAATATCAGAACCCGGTTAATGATTATGTAAAACAGTACGAAAGTATTCCGAAAAGCGGAGTGCTTGGACAGACAACAGATAAATAGGTTTATGAACAAAGGTGAATAACATGTCAAAAAGAAGAAAAAGAAAGCCTTCCGTTTTGAGGCATAAATTCACGGTTGGAATGCAGAAAAAGCTGGTAATGCTCTTTATAGCGATATTACTGGCTTTTGTTATTCTTGTCGGAAGAATTACCTATATCAATGCCTCGTCAGGAGAAGATTATACCAAGACAGTACTGGATCAGCAGCAGTATATGAGTCAGTCGATTCCGTTCAAGCGTGGAGATATTGTAGATACAAACGGCACAAAGCTTGCGACAAGTGAGCGTGTATACAATGTGATTCTGGATGCAAAGGTCTTACTTTCAGACGAGACAAAAAAAGCTGAAAACATAGCAGCTACGAAAAAAGCGCTGAAAAGTTATTTTCAGATCAAGGCATCGGCAGTGGATGCAATTATCGCGGACAGTCCGGACAGTCGGTACAATATTCTGAAAAAAGGAATTTCCTACGATGATGCGAAGGCATTTGAAGCGGCAGAGAAGAAAAATTCCAAGATCAAAGGAATCTGGCTGGAAGAGGATTATGTCAGAAAATATCCATATAATACACTTGCCTGCGATGTCTTGGGATTCAGCGTATCGGGAAATGTGGGAGCAAGCGGACTGGAAGCATCCTATAATTCAACGTTGAATGGAACGGATGGACGCAGATATGGTTATCAGAATGAAGACTCAGCAATTGAAAACACGGTGAAAGAGCCGATAAATGGAAATACGATCGTAACAACGATTGATGCGAACCTGCAGTCTATCGTGGAAAAGCATCTGGAAGAGTTTAACCAGGCGCACACAGATGAAGCGCAGGAGGGGATGGGATTTAAAAACGGAGCTGTGATCATGATGAACCCGAATACCGGAGAAGTTCTGGCAATGGCTTCCTCACCTACCTATGATTTGAATAATCCGAGAGATCTATCCAAGTATTATACAGAGGAAGAAATAACCGGAATGAGCAGTGACGATAAGATCGATGCTCTGAATGAACTCTGGAGAAACTTCTGCGTGAGCGATACTTTTGAGCCGGGATCTACGATCAAACCATTTACGGTTGCAACAGGTCTGGAGATTGGTGCACTGAAAGGCGATGAGACCTATTACTGCGGTGGTTCCCTTCAGATCGATGAATGGGAGATTAAATGTATCTCTTATGATAATGGTGGACACGGGCAGCAGAATCTGACACAGGTTATGGAAAATTCATGTAACGTTGCCCTGATGCAGATTGGTCTGGCAATCGGACCGGAAGAATTCTGTAAGTACCAGAGTATTTTTGGATTCGGTCAGTATACGGGAATTGATCTTCCGGGTGAGGCGGTTGGTATTTTACAGTCACCGGATGGAATGATCAAAACGGATCTTGCAACCAACTCTTTCGGACAGAATTTTAACGTAACTATGCTTCAACTTGCGACAGGATTCTGTTCTCTGATCAATGGTGGCGATTATTATGAACCGCATCTTGTAAAAGCTATTCAGGATGAGAACGGAAATGTGATCCAGACTATTGATCCGGTGTTGGAGAAGAAGACAATTTCTAAAGAAACTTCTGATAAACTGAAAAGTTATATGTACAGTGTTGTTCAGAACGGTAGTGGTAGATATGCACAGGTAGAAGGTTATGATATCGGTGGTAAGACCGGTACAGCGGAAAAATTGCCCCGTGGAGAGAATAAGAATGTGGTATCCTTTATCGGATATGCACCGCAGGAGAATCCGGAAATTATGATTTATGTAGTCATCGATGAACCGAATGCTCCGGATCAGTCAGCGACCAGCAGCCTGATCTCGCAGCTCGCTTCTGATATTATGGCAGAAGCATTTCCGTATTTGAATATTACAAAGGCTCCGGCTGAGTAATTTGGGTATAACCCCGGAAGACAGATCATACAGTAATAGTAAGAATCTGTTTTTCGGGGTTTTTATGCGGAATAAGACTTATAATAAAAAGAAAATGCTGGTAGTATTTTTAAGCGCGCTTCTGATGATTTTTTTTCTGATCGCAAGACTGGTGTATTTGATGATATTTGATGCTGCGTATTATCAACAGAAAGCAAAAACGCTGCACGAAAGAGAGAGGGAGATCAAGGCGGCAAGAGGAGAGATCATTGACAGAAATGGCAAAGTCCTTGCGACCAATAAAGCGGTGTGTACCATATCTGTTATCCATAGTCAGATAACAGATCCGGATAGAGTGATCCAGGTTCTTGCCGATGAGCTGGGAATAGAGAAAGAAATGATTCGGAAAAGAGTCGAAAAAGTTTCTTCCAGAGAAAAAATAAAGACAAATGTGGAGAAAGAGACCGGGGACCGGATTCGTGCATATGAACTGGACGGGGTGAAGGTAGATGAGGATTTTAAACGGTACTATCCGTATGGCAATCTGGCTTCAAAGGTTCTTGGATTTACCGGTGGAGACAATCAGGGAATCATTGGACTGGAAGTAAAGTATGAAAATTATCTGAAAGGTGTGAACGGAATGATTCTGACAACAACTGATGCTAGAGGGATTGAGCTTGCGGATACGCTGGAAGACAGAGTAGAACCGGTTTCCGGAGACACTCTGCAGGTAAGCCTGGACTATAATATCCAGGAATATGCACAGCAGGCTGCGGAAAAAGTAATGGAAGAAAAACAGGCAGATGCAGTTGTGATTTTGATCCTGAATCCAAAAACAGGGGAAATCTATGCCTGCGTCAATGCTCCAGAGTTTGATCTGAATGCCCCGTTTACATTACCGGAGGGAACAGATGCCGCTTTGAATGATGAAGAAAAACAGGCAATGCTGAATCAGATGTGGCGGAACAGGAGTATCAATGATACTTATGAACCAGGATCGATCTTTAAGGTATTTACTGCTTCGGCGGCGTTGGAAGAGGGAGTGGTCAAAGAAGAAGATACTTTTTACTGTCCTGGATACAAGCTTGTGGAAGACCGCCGGATCCGGTGTGCGAGGACGACTGGACATGGATCCGAGACGTTTGTACAGGGGGTGCAGAATTCCTGTAATCCGGTTTTTATTGAAGTAGGGATGCGGCTTGGAACAGAGAATTTTTATAAATATTTTGAAAAATTCGGATTGATGGGGAAGACAGGTGTAGATCTTCCGGGAGAGGCTGCAACGATCATGCACAAGAAGGAAAATGTAGGGCAGGTAGAGCTGGCAACGATGTCGTTTGGACAGTCTTTTCAGGTGACACCGATGCAGATGGCAACAACAGTATGTTCTCTGGTGAATGAGGGAAAAAGGATCACTCCTCATTTTGGCGTCGTCGTTTATGATGCGGAAAGTGGAGCGAAAGAAGAAACGATTTCTTATGGAAAAAGAAAACGGATTCTTTCTAAAGAAACGTCAGAAAAGATGAGAAAGATACTGGAAACGGTTGTGTCCGAAGGAGGAGGAAAAAAAGCACAGATCGAAGGATACCGGATCGGAGGAAAGACAGCGACCAGCCAGACGCTGCCAAGAAGTGCGAACCGTTATATAGGATCTTTTATCGGATTTGCACCTGCAGATGATCCGCAGGTAGCAGCAATGGCAATTATTTACAACCCACAGGGTATCTATTATGGCGGGACGATAGCAGCTCCGGTTGTGCGCGATATTTTCGACAATATTCTTCCCTATCTTGGAATCGAACGGGAAGAAAACCCGTGAAGCAGTTGAAAAAACAGGGCAGATACATTATACTAAAGCGTAGAATCTGTGCCTTTAAGGTAAGGGCTGATTTTGAAAACAAAAGAAAGACAGAGGTGTATTATGGATTTTACAATGGTCATACCGGTGCTGATCGCGTTTGTTCTCAGTGTGGCAGCAGGACCGGTGGTAATTCCTGTTTTAAGAAGACTCAAGATGGATCAGACAGAGAGAGAAGACGGGGTGAAGTCGCATCTTAAAAAAGCCGGAACGCCGACGATGGGAGGCGTGATGATCTTGTTTGCGATTGCGGTCACTTCGCTGATCTATGTAAGAGAGTATCCGAAGGTGATTCCGGTACTTTTTGTAACGATTGGATTCGGACTGGTCGGGTTCCTGGATGATTATCTGAAAGTTGTTCTTCACAGATCAGATGGACTGATGCCGATGCAGAAGATGGCACTCCAGATCGTGATTACAGCGATTTTTGCATTTTACATCGTGAAAGTGGCAAAGATACCGCTTACCATGCTGATACCGTTTTCAGGTGGGAAATATCTGAACATCGGCTGGTTTGCCATTCCGGTACTTTTTATTGCAGTGATCGGTACCGTCAATGGTGTGAATTTTACAGATGGACTGGACGGGCTTGCATCCAGTGTAACAGTTCTTGTGGCAACCTTCTTTACAGTTGTTGCGATCGGAACAAAGAGTGGGATCGAACCGATTACCTGTGCAGTGGTAGGTGCGCTGCTGGGATTCTTATTATTCAACGTTTATCCGGCAAGCGTATTTATGGGCGACACCGGATCACTGGCTCTTGGGGGATTTGTTGCTTCGACAGCATACATGCTCCAGATGCCATTATTCATTATCATCGTAGGATTGATCTATCTGGTAGAAGTTTTATCAGTTATGATCCAGGTAACATATTTTAAGAAAACAGGCGGAAAGCGTTTCTTTAAAATGGCGCCGATCCACCATCATTTTGAGCTGTGTGGATGGAGCGAGACACGGGTGGTTGCAGTATTTTCAATTGTAACTGCAATTCTGTGCCTGGTTGCACTGCTGGCATTATAGGAGGCTTACAAGAATGGATTTACAAGGAAAGAAAGTGTTGGTATTCGGTGCGGGGATCAGTGGGATCGGATCCTGCGGATTACTGGAAAAAGAAGGGGCAGAGGTAATTCTGTATGATGGAAATGATAAAAAAGATGCCGAGGCAATGAAAGCACAGCTTGGTGAGGGAAGCAAAGTCCGCGTTGTTCTCGGAGCTTTTCCGGAAGAGGAGATGGAAAGTCTTGATCTGGTTGTAATGAGTCCGGGGGTGCCGACTGATCTGCCGGTTGTTCTGGCTATGAAAGAAAAAGGAATTCCTGTCTGGGGCGAGATTGAGCTTGCCTATGTATGTGGAAAAGGAGATGTGCTTGGAATTACCGGAACCAATGGGAAAACGACAACAACCTCTCTTTTAGGCGAGATTATGAAAAATGCCCGTGACAGCGTTTTTGTTGTGGGAAATATCGGTACACCATATACGAATGCCGCAGCAGATACCAGAGAAGATTCTGTGATCGTGGCAGAGCTTTCAAGCTTCCAGCTGGAGAGTATTCATACCTTCCATCCAAAGGTAAGCGCAGTTCTTAATATCACACCGGATCATCTGAACCGCCATCATACGATGGAAGCATATATTCGTGCAAAGATGAATATTGCGAAGAATCAGACACCAGAAGATATCTGCGTTCTCAATTATGAAGATGAAGAGACAAGAAAGATGGCAGATGAATTTCAGGCAAGTGTTCTATTTTTCAGCAGTAAGCATAAACTGGAACAGGGCATTTATCTTGACGGAGAAGACATTGTATACAAACCGGAAAAGGAGAAAGAAGGAACGGTCATCTGCAAGACCGGCGAATTACAGATCCTTGGCGTCCACAATTATGAGAATGTTATGGCAGCGGTTGCAATGGCAGCAGCTTACGGTGTAGATCTGGATGTGATCCGTAAGTCTGTACTTGCATTTAAGGGGGTTGAGCATCGTATTGAATATGTGGCAGAGAAGAACGGGGTTGTCTATTACAATGACTCTAAAGGAACGAATCCGGATGCGGCGATCAAGGGAATCCAGGCAATGAACCGCCCGACGATCCTGATCGGTGGTGGATATGATAAACAGTCCGATTTCCATGAATGGATCCAGAGCTTTGATGGAAAAGTCCGCTATCTGGTACTGATCGGTGCTACAAAAGAGCAGATTCAGAAAGAAGCAGCAGAGTGCGGATTTCATGACTGTATTTTAAAAGATACTTTCGAAGAAGCACTCGATACCTGTGTGGAGCTTGCAAGACCCGGAGATGCAGTTCTGCTGTCACCGGCATGTGCAAGCTGGGGAATGTTCCCGAACTATGAAGTGCGTGGGGAAGAATTCAAAAAATACGTGAATGCATTATAAAAGAAATAAAATAATTTCATATAATCTGTATCAAAGGGCGTGAAACAAAGTGGAGGAAAAAGGGAAAAAGGGGCGTATGGATTACACGCTTCTGTTGATTGTTGTTCTCCTGGTTGTGATCGGACTGGTGATCTTATACAGTACCAGTGCATATAACGGGCAGGTGAAATTTCATGATTCCTTTTACTATCTGAAAAAGCAGGCGTTTGCGACGGTGCTTGGAATTGTACTGATGCTGTTCGTGGCAGGGATGGATTACCACATCTGGCAGAGACTGGCAGTATTTGGTTATCTGGCAGCAGTTGCACTTTCGGTTGCGGTCATGTTGTTTGGCAGAGAAATTAACGGGTCCAAAAGATGGTTAGCTTTGGGCCCGTTTTCTTTTCAGCCATCAGAATTTGCGAAAGTTGCACTGATTCTTTTTCTGGCGGATCTTGTGACGAAGAACGTAAAAACAATCGGAAAAATGTGGACACTTTGCAGGATCATGTTCTGGATCCTTCCAATCGTGGGACTTGTGGGAGCGAGTAATTTAAGCACGGCGATCATTATTCTGGGAATCGGTGTGATCCTGATCTTTGTTGCAAGTCCGAAGTATGCGCAATTTGCCATGATGGGAATCGCAGGCGCCTGCTTTATGGGGATTTTTCTTGCCCTTGAAAGCTATCGGCTGGAACGGCTTGCTATCTGGAGAAATCCGGAAAAATATGAAAAGGGTTATCAGACCTTGCAGGGGCTTTACGCGATTGGATCCGGAGGAGTATTCGGAGTCGGGATCGGAAACAGTGTACAGAAGCTGGGATTTGTACCTGAGGCACAGAATGATATGATCTTTTCAATTATTTGTGAAGAGCTTGGACTCGCAGGTGCTGGGATTATCGTTTTTCTGTTTTTGCTTCTGATCTGGCGCTTTTTCCTGATCGCATCCGGAAGCAGGGATCTTTTTGGTGCGCTGATCGCGACCGGAGCGATGGCACATATGATGATTCAGGTTATTTTAAATATTGCAGTTGTGACGAACACAATTCCGAATACGGGGATTACACTTCCTTTTATCAGTTATGGAGGAACATCGGTGATGTTTCTTTTAATTGAAATGGGACTTGTGCTAAGTGTGTCACAAGTGGTAGACTAAACAGGAGATATACAAATGACGGAAGGAGGAAGATGCCTGATGGGATGATACAGAAAGAAAGGAAAAAGAGAATCATAAAGCAGGCTGCCATGAAAGCCATTCTGGTCATTATTTTGGTTTGCATAGCTATGATTACGTTTCTTTTACTCTTTCAAGTGCGGAAAATCGAAGTATCAGGAAATCAGTATCTTAGCAGACAGGAGATTGCAGACTGGGTGCAGGATGATAATTGGTCTTCCAATTCTCTGTATGTGATGATCAGGAACCACCTGATGAATCACGAGCTGCTTCCGGCAATGGAAGAGGCAAATGTGACGATGAAGAATCCGTGGACTGTGAAGGTGACGATCAAAGAGAAGCGTGTGGCCGGTTATATCGTGTCAGGTGATGAATGTATTTATTTTGACAAGGATGGTATCGTACTTGCAAAGACAAAGGAGCTGTGGGATGGAATCCCGTGCATTGAAGGGCTGGAAGTAAAGAAAGTACAGCTTTACAAAGCACTTCCGGTCAGCAAGGCGAACAAAAAAGCATTTGGGAACCTTCTGGATATGACGATGACACTGAAAAAATGTGATCTCGCGCCGGATAAGATTGTTTGTTCTGGTTCAGATCTGTATCTTTTTTTTGGAAACAAATGTGTCAATGTCGGGCACACGAATCTGGAAGAACGGATCATGCAGATATCACCGATCCTTGAGAAGCTGGGAGATCAGGGAGGAACCCTGTATCTGGAAAATTTTAACACAGATAATATTACAATTACCTTCGAAAAAGATGTGATTCCGGACCTTGGAACATAATCTGTGTCAAGTGAATAAAAAAATAGGAAAATATACAAAATTCTATTGATATTTTTCGGAAAAAAATATATTATAGTCTTATGTATAACTAAGCGCATATTGACATTTAGGGTGTATAATATAATAAGGTGACGAAGGAGGAGAAACTCTTGTTAGAAATTAAAACAAATGAATCAGAAGCAGCAGCTAAAATAATTGTAGTCGGTGTAGGTGGCGGCGGAAACAATGCAGTCAACCGCATGATCGATGAACAGATTGCAGGTGTTGAATTTATCGCAATCAATACAGATAAACAGGCTCTTCAGTTATGTAAAGCTCCGACTCTTATGCAGATCGGAGACAAGCTTACAAAGGGTCTTGGTGCAGGGGCTAAACCGGAGATCGGTGAAAAAGCAGCTGAGGAAAGTGCCGAAGAGATCCAGTCAGCACTCAAGGGAGCTGATATGGTATTTGTTACCTGTGGTATGGGTGGCGGAACAGGAACAGGAGCAACTCCTGTTGTTGCGCGTATTGCCAAAGAGCAGGGAGCACTTACTGTTGGCGTTGTAACCAAGCCTTTCAAATTCGAATCCAAGACAAGAATGAACAACGCTCTTGCCGGAATCGAAAAATTAAAAGAAAATGTAGATACACTTATCGTTATCCCGAATGATAAGCTTCTTGAAATTGTAGACAGAAGAACAACTATGCCGGAAGCACTTAAGAAAGCTGATGAAGTTCTTCAGCAGGGTATCCAGGGTATCACAGACCTGATCAATGTACCTTCACTGATCAACCTTGACTTTGCCGATGTACAGACAGTTATGACTGATAAAGGAATTGCTCATATCGGTATCGGACAGGGCAAAGGTGATGACAAGGCTCTTGAAGCAGTTAAGCAGGCAGTTGCCAGCCCTCTGCTTGAGACAACCATCGCAGGTGCATCTCACGTTATCATCAACATTTCAGGTGACATCACACTTATGGATGCGAGTGATGCAGCAGAATATGTACAGGATCTTGCAGGTGAAGATGCAAACATCATCTTCGGTGCAATGTATGATGATTCCAAGTCAGATGAAGCAACTATCACAGTTATCGCAACAGGTCTTCACAATGTAGGTGGAACACAGAGCAAGCTTCAGTCAAGACTGGAACATAAAGCAGCTATGATGAACGGTGGATCTGGAATGGGAGCAAGCAATATTTCACGTCCACAGTTTAATCCGGGAGAATACAGCAATGTAGAAAGACCGGTATACGGAGGCAGACCGGTACAGCAGCAGACTACACAGGTACCACCGCTTCAGAGTACAAGAACTCCACAGAGCAAGGTGAAAGAGCAGTCTATCAAGATTCCGGATTTCTTCAAGAAATAAGAATGAAATAACAGGGAAGCAGTAAGAAATTACTGTTTCCCTGTTTTTTATAGTTTACTGTTCATAGCGTACCATTTCGCGTCGCAGTCTCTGCATAATTTTCTTTTCAAGTCTTGATATGTAAGACTGGGAGATTCCAAGAAGATCGGCCACTTCTTTCTGCGTTTTTTCTTCCCCGTCGGGGGTTCCGAGTCCGAATCGCATCTGCACGATTACCCGTTCCCTGTTTGAAAGCCGTCCGATGGCTTTCCCAAGAAGTTTGTGTTCTGCTTCGGTTTCCATATCACGATAAATGGTATCTTCTTCAGTTCCAAGAATATCGGAGAGAAGAAGCTCATTTCCATCCCAGTCAACATTGAGCGGTTCATCGATGGAGACCTCCAGTTTGGTCTTGTTATTCCGGCGCAGATACATGAGAATCTCATTTTCAATACAACGGGAGGCATAGGTGGCAAGTTTGATATTTTTCTCTGGATTGAAGGTATTGATTGCTTTGATCAGTCCAATCGTGCCGATGGAGATCAGGTCTTCTACGCCTACACCGGTATTGTCAAATTTTTTCGCTATATATACAACCAGACGCAGGTTATGTTCAATAAGAAGCTTTTTTCCTTCTTCATCCTGCCCGCCTCCGAGAAGGGAAATGGCATAACCTTCTTCTTCACTGCTAAGTGGGAGCGGCAGGATATCTGTCCCTCCTATGTAATGGATTTCCTGCTTTTCCGGGAAGAAAACACTGCGGAAAGAGGGAATCATTTTCAATTTAAAACAATCTGAAACAGCAACTTTTATCATCATTATAATCCTCCTAACAATCTTCAGGATGCAATAGCATTTCATATTTTCCGTTTCCAAAATTCTTCTGTTCGGAAATACCGATCAGTGGAGATTGGATCAAAAATTCAGATTCTCCTGTTATTCTCATTTTCTTGACAGAAAAAACAGGAAGAATACTGGTCGTCTTCTGTATAGTCCGGTACGGGATGTACCGGAGTCTTCCAGGTGAGATTTGGGAAGAAATCTTCTGACAGGCGTCTTTGCTGATAATATGAACCGGCTTTCCGGTCAGTGGATCAGAAAGATGATTACCACTGTCCAGAAAGGCTTTCAGATGAAAATCTTTTCCATTTACAGTTAAAATCACATCAAAACTATGATCTTGTGATTTCCATAGTTTCTTTAGAAACAAAAGTCCATGATATAAAAGAAAAAAACCACAGATGCCAAGGGTGAAAAGAAAAGATATGATCCGGAAAAATTTTCCAAAATAAAGACGGAGCCAACTCATGATACCTCCAAGAAGAAAGCTTGCAAGATAGAGCAGAATCCATGCTTTGAAAAAAACGGGAAATGTCCGGATTTTCAATCCGATCACTGTCATACAGGAATTTACCAGGAAAAACAGCAGGATATAGCGGGTCCATACCGGGCATGGAAAAAATAAAATGGCACAGGTCAGTAGTGAACCGGTAAAGGAACCGGCAAGAAGACTTCCATAAGTGGCAGAACATGGAAATACTTTTTTTACTGCCAGAAGAATCAGAAAATCCATCATCATATTTTCCAGAAACAATACATCCAGATATACTTCATACTGCATAGTCTTATCCTTCTTTCTCTTTAGCTGCTAAATAGATTTGGTACTTAAGCATGCTTTATTAT
Source organism: Coprococcus sp. RTP21204st1_G4_RTP21204_210225 (assembly GCF_040915385.1). NCBI lineage: Bacteria > Bacillati > Bacillota > Clostridia > Lachnospirales > Lachnospiraceae > Coprococcus > Coprococcus sp. RTP21204st1_G4_RTP21204_210225. The sequence continues at coordinate 126,108 of NZ_JBCPDP010000003.1, forward strand.
AGAAAAGATGTGTTTCAGATTTTGTCAGAAGATGGAAAAAACAGAATAATTTTATTCGACATGCTGAAATACTGGATTTTTTAAAAGAATTGTCGAAAAAGACAGAAAAAGACCGGCGTTCCATGTCGGAAGCCGGTCTCTGGAAAGATAAGATCGGTATTTATCTGTCGTCACGATCCCATTTGTCAGCAAGATTCTGGATCTGTGACTCGAATTTTGCAAGATCTTTGTTTGCAAGACCTTCATTTTTAAGCACAACATCCATGAGGTGTTTGGCTGCCGCAACCACGCGGTTGAATGCAGTAAGAGCACGTGCTTTGACCGGCTTTTCAACTGCTTTTTTCGGAAGCCTGATACCTTCAGAAAGGATGGTATCGGTTGCGAGATCAACACAGCCTCCGGAGTATGGTGCAAATGCCGGAATGCCGAAACGGTCTGTGATGGTAGCAGCGAAAGAATCTGTAACCGAATCCTCTCCATGTACAACAAAGATGTGGGATGGTTTCTCTTTGAATCCATCAATCCAGTTCAGAAGACCATTCATATCGGCATGTCCGCTGATCCCTGCAAGGACTTCAATACGGGCATTAACCTCTACATTTTCGCCAAAGAGCCGGACTGATTCCGGTTTGCTTTCGACAAGCTTGCGACCAAGAGTGCCAACTGCCTGATAGCCTACGAAGAGGATCGTACATTCTTTTCTCCAGAGGTTGTGTTTCAGATGATGGCGGATACGGCCGGCTTCACACATTCCGGAAGCAGAGATGATTACTTTTGGTTTGTCATTGAAGTTGATCATTTTAGATTCTTCACTGGTGATCGTGGTTTTCAGTCCCTGGAAAAGAAGAGGGTTGATTCCTTTACTTATCAGAGCCATTGCATCCTCATCAAAGCAGGACTGTACATTTTTCTGGAAAACGTTGGTTGCTTCGATCGCCAGAGGACTGTCTACATAAACTTCAAAATTCTGATATTCCGGCAAAAGATTATTTTCTTTGATCTCACGGATAAAGTATAAAAGCTCCTGGGTTCTTCCTACTGCGAAAGATGGAATGACTACATTTCCACCTTTGGCAAAGGTTTCGCGCAGGACTCTGGTAAGATCCTTAATATAATCCGGTTTTACAGTAGAATGGACCCGGTTTCCGTAGGTGGATTCGATGACAAGATAATCGGTTGCATCCACATGCTGCGGATCTTTGATGATCGGCTGGTCAATATTTCCGACATCTCCGGAAAATACGATTTTTTTGCTTACACCGTCTTCTGTGATCCAGACTTCAATGCAGGAAGAACCAAGCAGATGACCGACATCTGTGAAGCGGAGTTCGATTCCTTCACAGAGCTGGATCGTCTGGTTATAATCGATCGGCGCAAGAAGTGCAACTGCATTCATGGCGTCCTGTACAGTATAAAGTGGTTCATAAAGCGGAGCACCGGAACGAAGTGCCTTCCGGTTTCGCCATTCTGCTTCGGATTCCTGGATATGTGCACTGTCACGGAGCATAATGCTGCACAGATCAGAGGTGGCGAATGTACAGATGATTTCTCCTTTAAAACCATTTTTTACAAGCAGAGGAATCTTGCCGGAATGGTCAATGTGTGCATGCGTTAAGAGGATATAGTCGATCATGGAAGGATTGATCGGGATTTCCTGATTCTCATACAGATCAGGTCCCTGTTCCAGTCCACAGTCTATTAGAATATGTTTTCCACATGCTTCAAGATAATGGCAGCTTCCAGTTACTTCATGGGCGGCACCGATAAAAGTAAGTTTCATATACTCAACCCCTTTGCGTAAAAATTATTTTAGTATATTATACTATAATTTAAAGAAAAATGATAGAAAATCAGACAATATTGCTAAGATGTATATTCTTTCAGAAGAGTATGGAAAAAGTCAAGGAGCGATATTTTTAATATTTTAGTGGGAATCGAATAAATAAAAACAGTTTTGAGAAAAATTTATACCAGTAAAGATTTGGAGGTTTATTGAGATGGTACTTAATAAAGTAGAAATCTGTGGTGTAAATACAGCAAAGCTTCCCCTGCTTAGCGACGGGGAAAAAGAGGTGCTTTTTGAGAAGATCAAAGCGGGGGATGAGGAGGCAAAAGAACAGTATATCAAAGGAAATCTGCGTCTGGTACTCAGTGTGATCAAACGCTTTTCGGGAAGCAGTGAAAATCCGGATGATCTGTTTCAGATCGGGTGCATCGGACTGATCAAGGCAATCAATAATTTCAATCCGGAGCTGGAAGTAAAATTTTCAACTTATGCGGTACCGATGATCATTGGAGAAATTCGGCGGTTCATCCGGGACAATAATTCGATCCGTGTTAGCAGGTCACTTCGTGATACGGCATATAAAGCCATTTACGCGAAAGAAAATTATGTCAAAGTAAACCAGAAAGAACCTACTGTTCAGGAAATTGCAGAGGAAATCGGGATCGCAAAGGAAGAGATCGTCTATGCGCTGGATGCGATCCAGATGCCGGTCAGCTTAAATGAGCCGGTATATAATGACAATGGAGATGCTATGTATGTGATGGACCAGATCAGTGACAAAAGGAACAAAGAAGACAGATGGGTGGAGAAACTGTCTCTTCAGGCGGCAATGGACCGACTCGGAAAAAGGGAGAAGTATATTATCAGACTTCGTTTTTTTGAAGGAAAAACGCAGATGGAGGTAGCAGAAGAAATCGGAATCTCACAGGCACAGGTAAGCCGCCTGGAAAAGAATGCACTCAGGGCCATGCGACAATATCTGCGAAGTGAATAGAAAAATAGAGATTTCCAGTTGAAATTTGTCAAGGTTCATACTATTATAATCATAGAACAGAAGAACAGGAGAACAGCAATGTATAAAGCGTGTATTTTTGACTTGGATGGAACTTTGACAAATACGCTGGATTCGCTGACTTATTCAACGAATAAGACGTTAGAAGAAATGGGACTTGAGACGATTACCAAAGAACAGTGCCGAAGCTTCGTTGGAGATGGAGCCAGATGCCTTATGGAACGTGCACTTCGTGCGTCCGGAGACACAGAGCTTAAGAGGATTGAAGAAGGTATGGAAGTGTACAGCAGAATCTTTGGAGAAAATTGTATGTACCATGTACGTCCTTATGATGGCGTTGTTCAGATGTTAGATTCACTGAAGAAGAAGGGAATAAAGATTGCAGTATTTTCCAACAAACCACATTTGCAGGCGATCGATGTAGTGGAAAGTACATTTGGAAAAGGATATTTTGACCATATTCAGGGGCAGTCGGGTGAATTTCCGAAGAAACCGGATCCGGAAGGACTTCTGTGGATACTTGATAAATTAGGGGTATCGCCGGAAGAAGGAATATACATAGGAGACTCGGATGTAGATATGAAGACAGGGAAGGCTGCCGGTATGTTTACAGTCGGAGCAGAATGGGGATTCCGGACCAAAGAACTTCTTGTGGAGACAGGAGCAGATGCAACAATTGCACATGCTGAAGAATTGCTTAACTATTTATAGTTCAGATGAGAAAATTTTTCTGTGAGAAAGATAAGGGAGGGTTGCCTGTATGTATGAGTATGATGAAGAATGTCTGCAGACATTCCTGAATATGCAGTCACAGCTTTTTGATGAGCCGGTTGCAGAGACACTGGAAGAGGCAGAAGCGTTTTTGGAAGACTGTATGGCGGTTGTTGTAGATTCTATCAAGGATGTGAGAGATTATCTGGATGAAAGCGGAGCGGACATCAGTGGTATGAGTGATGAAGAGCTGGAAGAGGCTTCAGAAGTATTCGCACTTCCGAACGGACAGTATCTGATCGTGGAAGGTTAATAAAAGGAAAAGAGCTGCGGCATCAGTTGGTTGCCGCAGCTTTTTTGAGCGCATCACGGATGGTGTTGAGAAGAAGCTGAGAAGTATAGGGACTGTCACTTGAAAGCGTAAGATGATCAAGGGACTGGGATTTACAGATCTGGTCAGCCAGATTCTCAAGAGATGGCTGAAGAAGAGGATACATGGCAGTTACCGTCTCACTTAGATTGGAAATGCGGATGGAATTGATAGAGGTGTCAGAGACAGAAACTTCCAGTTCCAGATCTTCATTTCCGAGTGTAAAAGAAGAGGTATAAACGCCGGGAGCATATTTTTTGTCGGATACAGAGGAATGCCGGTCTCCGGAGAACATAAAGAATAAAAGGCAGAGGATGAGAATACCTAAAGTGGCAAAAATAACAGTATAGATAATTTCTTTCATGTGAAGTACGATGATTTTTGTTTTGGAATTCATAAAGAACCTCCTTAGGCAGTATGGAATTTCGGCAGGTTATGCCGCTTAATAAACTATATGAAAAGAAAAAATAGTTTATGCATGAGAAATGCGTGACAAAAGAGAAAGGATTTAGTAGAATCAGGAAAGAGAAAAAGCAGAGGTGAATAGAATGTTTATAATTGCAGGACTTGGAAACCCGGATGAAAAGTATCAGGGGACAAGACATAATGTTGGATTTGATGTGGTGGACCGCCTGGCGGAGAAATACCAGATAGCAATCGATACTAAAAAACACCGTGCCCTCATCGGAAAAGGAGTGATCGAGGGACAGAAAGTGCTTCTTGTGAAGCCGCAGACTTATATGAACCTGAGTGGAGAGAGTATCCGTAGTCTGGTGGAATATTACAAGATCGATCCGGAAGAAGAACTTCTTGTAATTTATGATGATATCAGTCTGGAAGTCGGACAACTCAGGATCCGCAGAAAAGGAAGTGCCGGTGGACATAACGGAATCAAAAATATCATTGCCAATTTAGGAAGTAGTGTATTTCCACGGATCAAGGTAGGTGTGGGAGAAAAACCGAAAGGATATGATCTTGCTGATTATGTTCTTGGAAAATTTTCCAAAGAGGACCGTGTACTTATGGAAGAAGGATATGATCTTGCCTGTGAAGCTTCTGCTCTGATCATGCAGGGAGCAATCGATCAGGCAATGAACGAATATAACCAGAAAAAGAAAGAATAAGAGGAGGCAAAAAGCGATGCATGCACTTACGGCTCCTTTATCTGAACTGGCAGAGATTGAAGAAATCTGTGAAGAGCGTGGACGGGAACCGGGCATGCTGCTTCTTTCCGGGTGTGTGACATCACAGAAAACGCATTTGATGTATGCGCTTGGAAAAGATTATGGGCATACATTGATCGTTCTTTCCAGTGAAGATAAAGCAAAAAAATTATACGAAGAATATCGTTTTTTAAATGAAAATACCAGCTATTATCCGGCAAAGGATCTCCTTTTTTATCAGGCAGATATCCACGGAAAACAGCTGGTCAAACAGCGGATGGAAACCTTGCAGATGATGATGGAGGCAAAAAGCCAGGTTACGGTCATTACAACGATTGACGGATTCATGGATGAACTGCCATCGGAAGCAGAAATAAAAGGAGACATTCTGACCATTTCCAATGGGGAGACGCTGGAATTTGAATCGCTGAAGGAGAAGATCATAAAACTTGGATATGACAGGGAAGCCCAGGTGGATGGTCCGGGGCAGTTTGCAGTTCGTGGTGGAATCATTGATATTTACCCACTTACCGAGGAATTGCCGATCCGTATTGAATTCTGGGGAGATGAAGTGGATTCAATACGGACTTTTGACGTGGACAGCCAGAGATCTGTAGAGAATCTGGAACAGATCGTTATTTATCCGGCAGATGACAGACTGGGAAGTGACCGGAAAGTTTCTTTTATCAACTACTTTGATCCGAAGGACACACTGGTGTTCCTGGATGAACCAGCAAGGCTTCTGGAAAAAGGGCGTCTGGCAGAAAATGAAGTGGAAAAAGCGAGAGAGAACCGTGCAGAAGAAATGGAAAGGACCGGGGAAATGGAAGAAGCTCCGGAATTTTTTACGACTGATGAAATTATAAAATTTCTGAACAAATTCTGTATGATCGGGATGTGTGCTCTGGAAATGAAATGTAAGCCATTTTTTGTGAAAAAGCGGTTTGGGATCCAGGCAAAAAGCGTTAACCCGTATAACAGCAGCTTTGAGATGCTGACACAGGATCTCAAAAGACTGAAAAGGAACGGATACCGGGCGGTTCTGATTTCTGGGTCCAGAACAAGGGCAAAACGTCTGGCAGAGGATCTACGTGATTATGATCTGAGCAGTTTTTACAGTGAGGATCAGGAACGTGAAGTGAATCCAGGGGAGATCATGGTATGCTACGGGCATATAGAAGTCGGATACGAGTACCCGATGATTAAATTTATTGTCATATCTGAGTCAGATATTTTTGGAAAGACAAAGAAGAAAAAGAAACGAAAAAGTTATGATGGACAGAAAATAAGCAGCTTTTCGGATCTGAAACCGGGAGACTATGTAGTGCATGAGAATCATGGACTTGGAATCTACCGGGGAATTGAAAAGATAGAAGTTGATAAGGTGACAAAGGATTATATGAAGATTTCGTATGCTGATGGTGGAAATCTTTATATTCTTGCGACACAGCTTGACCAGATCCAGAAGTATGCCAGTGCAGATGCTAAAAAGCCGAAACTTAACAAACTTGGAGGACAGGAATGGCATCGCACGAAGAGCAAGGTAAAGACAGCAGTCTGGCAGATTGCCAAAGATCTGGTGGAACTCTATGCAGTACGGCAGTCCAAAGAAGGATTTGTCTATGAAAAGGACACGGTCTGGCAGAAAGAATTTGAAGAAATGTTTCCGTTTGAGGAAACGGAGGATCAACAGCTTGCAATCGAGGCAACAAAACGGGATATGGAAAGCCCAAAGATCATGGACCGTCTGATCTGTGGGGATGTGGGATTTGGAAAGACAGAGATTGCAATCCGGGCAGCATTCAAGGCAGTGCAGGAGAACAAGCAGGTTGTCTATCTGGTCCCTACTACGATTCTTGCACAGCAGCATTACAACACTTTTGTGCAACGGATGAAAGAATTTCCGGTAAGGGTGGATCTGTTATGCCGTTTCCGCACACCTGCACAACAGAAAAAAACGATCGAAGATTTGAAAAAGGGACAGGTTGATATCATCATCGGAACCCACCGGGTATTGAGTAAGGATGTGGCATTTAAAGATCTGGGACTTCTGATCATTGATGAGGAACAGCGTTTTGGAGTACAGCATAAAGAAAAGATCAAAAAGCTGAAGGAAAATATTGATGTTCTGACACTTACGGCAACACCGATTCCCCGAACGCTTCATATGAGTCTGATCGGAATCCGTGACATGAGTGTGCTGGAAGAAGCACCAGTTGACCGGATGCCGATCCAGACCTATGTGATGGAGGAGAATGATGAGATGGTCCGGGAGGCAATCGAAAGAGAAATTTCCCGCCAGGGACAGGTGTACTATGTCTATAACCGTGTCCAGGATATAGCTGAAATGGCAGCGAAGATCCAGAAACTTGTGCCGGATGCAAATGTGGCATATGCACACGGGCAGATGCGGGAACACAAGTTAGAAGATATTATGTACGATTTCATCAATGGAGAAATTGATGTTCTGGTATCGACGACGATCATCGAGACCGGTCTTGACATTTCCAATGCCAATACCATGATCATCCATGATGCAGATCGGATGGGGCTCTCCCAGCTTTATCAGCTACGTGGAAGAGTTGGAAGATCGAACCGTATGGCATATGCATTTCTTTTGTACAGAAGAGACAAAATGCTCCGGGAGGTTGCAGAAAAACGTCTTTCGGCAATTCGTGAGTTTACAGATCTTGGCTCTGGTGTAAAAATCGCCATGCGGGATCTGGAAATCCGTGGGGCAGGAAACCTGCTTGGGGAGGAACAGCATGGACATATGGATGCAGTGGGATACGATCTTTACTGTAAGATGTTAAGTGAGGCAGTCCGTCACCTGAAGGGAGAAATCCCGGAAGAAACCTATGCGACAACCGTGGATATGAATATTGATGCTTATATTCCGGCATCTTATATTCCGAATGAGTATCAGAAACTGGATATCTATAAACGGATCGCAGCAATTGAGACAGAAGAAGAACAGGAAGATATGCTAGAAGAACTGATTGACCGTTTCGGCGATCCGCCACGCAAGGTGCAGCAGCTTCTGATGATCGCACAGCTGAAGGCGAAAGCACATGCGGCTTATGTAATTTCGGTAGAGCAAAAAGGCGATGAATACAAATTTACCATGTATGAGAAGGCAAGAGTAAATGTAGCAAAGATTCCGGAACTGCTGGCAAAATATAAAGGAGAACTGACATTTAAGACAGATGCAGAAAATCCATATTTTATTTATTGTAAACTTCGGAAAAATAAAAAAGAAAAAGCAGAGCAGATCCTTGAAAATGCAGGAAAAATTGTCGAAGATATACAGGGACTTGTCGAAGAATAATGTGTATTTTTTATGAAAAAGATTGCCAGTAAGGTAAAAAAAAGATATACTATACGAGTGCATAGTGAAGAAGTGTGTACAATGGAGCGAAGATCAAGGAGGAAATTTTATAAATGAAAAAAAGAGTGGTTGCCTGTATACTGGCAGTTGCCTGCATTGCATCTTTAAACGGATGTGGAAGCAAGTTTAACGGACAGGATACAGTGGTAGAAGTCGGAGATGAGAAAGTGACTGCAGATGTGGCGAACTTTTTTGCAAGATATCAGCAGGCGCAGTTTGAAACAACATATAGCAGTTATCTGGGAGATGATTTTTGGGGAAAAGAAGTTACAGACGGAAAGACTTACGAAGAGAATTATAAGGATTCAATCATGGATTCTCTGGAAGAAATGTATATTCTGGATGAGCACAAGGATGATTATAAAGTTTCGCTAAGTGATGATGAGGAAAAAAGCATCGAGGATGCTGCGAAGAAATTTACTGACAGCAATGACAGTGCTGCAAAAGATGCAGTATCGGGCGATGAAAAGACGGTAAAGAAAGTACTGGAACTTCTGACACTTCAGAAGAAGATGGAAACTGCCATGACTGCGGATGTAGATACGAATGTATCCGATGAGGAAGCAGCACAGAAGAAAATGCAGTATGTGCTGTTCTCTACAAAGACAACGGGCAGTGATGGAAAATCGACAGATATGTCAGATGACAAAAAAGCAGAAGTGAAAAAGAAAGCAGAAGATTTCCAGAAAGATGTGGCTTCGGCAGAAGATTTTTCTGTATTTGCAACAGCAGTAGGTGCATCAGCCACCGATCTGACATTTGACTCGGATACGACATCGCCAAACGAAGATCTGATCAAAGCTGCTGATAAGTTAAAAGAAGGCGAAGTAACAGACGTGATCGAAGCAGACAATGGCTATTATGTTGCAAAAGTAGTCAGCCTTCTTGACCGTGATGCAACGGATACCAAGAAAGAGTCCATTGTATCACAGAGAAAGAGTGACCAGTATCAGTCAATTTGTAAGAAATGGAAAAAGAAAACGGATATTAAAGTACATAAAAAAGTATGGAATACGATCAGTTTTGCTGATCAGGGCGTAACGGTTAAGAGCACGACCGAAGATACAGATACATCTTCAGACTCTTCATCAAAATAAGCGTCTGACTTAACAACAGGAAAGTACGACAGGAGGAGAGATTAGGATGGAATCAATAGGTATAGTATTGAAGGATATCATGGGAAACAGTGCGGTATTTATAGCAGGAAAAGAAGCCGTGATTGTTTCGGCGGTATCAATTGTTATATCAGTTTTCATTGGAATTTTAGGTTTGAAGCTGATCCGTGTCTGGAATGCAGTGATTGGATTTGTTGCAGGGGCATTGCTTGGATTTGCCGTGACATATCTTATGGGACTGGAAGTTGTTCCGGTACTGATCGCAGCCGGTGTTGCGGGTTTGGTTTTTGCAATACTGAACAGTGTATTTAAGAAATTCGGAGCTTTCTGGGTATGCTTTCTGGGAATGGCTGGCACAGTACTTGCGATTACAAATGCGGGAAACTGGATCATGCTGGCAGTCTGCGGAGCAGTCGGACTGATTTTCGCAATCCTTGCGATGATCTGGTTTGAACCGTTTGTGATTATTGCGACGGCATTAGCAGGCGGTTTTGGAGCAGGAATGATGATCTATGATCTGGCAGGTCTGAAAAATGTGATTTTCATGTGGATCATTTCGATTGGGATTACATTTATCGGAATCGTGATCCAGTTTATCATGAAGTCAAGTGAGATCAACAAGAAGCAGGTTCGAAGAGCAAATGCGATCAAGAAAGAAACATCAAAAGAAGAAGAAATAGAGATGGCAAGAACCATGCTGATCGATCTGGATGATGATGATGACGAGGATGAAGAATAGATAAGATGGATGAGAGGATGTATCAGAATGTGATACATCCTCTTTTGCATTTGATCAGGAATGGCTGGAAGAAACCGGTATTTCTTGCAGCGTTATAAAAAAAGAGGTATAATAAAAATAGTATCAACGATATAAGATCTGGAGATGAAAATATGAAGATAGATATGCATTGTCATGTAAGAGAAGGATCAATTGACAGCAAAGTGCCGATTGAAGAATTTATTAAAAAGCTGCAGTCTAAAGGCATTGGCGGAATGCTGGTTACAGATCATGACACCTATAATGGATATCGGCACTGGAAGAATACGGTCAAAGGGAGAAAATACAAAGATTTTGTCGTATTGAAAGGAATAGAGTATGATACACTGGATGCGGGACACATTCTGATCATTATGCCACAGGGAGTAAAGATGCGCCTGCTGGAGCTGAGAGGGCTTCCGCTTTCGCTGCTGATTGATTTTGTGCATCACAATGGAGGAATCTGTGGACCGGCACATCCGTGTGGGGAAAAGTATCTGAGTTTTACGAATACGAAAAGATGGCAGAAATCTCCGGAGTTGATTGAAAAATTTGATTTTATAGAGACTTTCAATGCATGTGAGCCACCACAGTCCAATGAAGGGGCGAAGTATCTTGCTGAAAAATATGGAAAACCGGGAACCGGAGGAAGTGATGCGCATAAGCTGGACTGCGTCGGCATGGGGTATACGGAATTTCCGGTACGGATTGAGACAGAGCTGGATCTGATCCGGCAGATCAGGGAAAAAGGAGAGATCCAGTCCGGTGGGGAGTATTACACGAAGACGACAAAAGACAAAATTGGAAAATTCAATAAACTTCTGATCTTTTCTTTCTGGTTTTATAACCGGGGTGGTGCACTTCTGAAAAAGCACACACGCAAAAAGAAGATCAATAAAGAACAGCCACTTGATGCAATCGATCCAATCGAGATTCCGTATCTGGACAAGATCAAGAGGAAACATTAGTGAGTGGCAAAATTTACTTTTGATACTCACATCATAATTTTAAAGATAAAAAATCCATCTGATTTCTTTTTTTAAAAGAAATCAGATGGATTTTTTACAACCTGTTATTTTTTGAGAGACATTTCCTTCAGTTTGTTTCTAAGATCTTCAAAGGATTCTTTGTAATTGCGGCTCTGCATTTTCGGGAAAGCTTTCATGATACGCTTCTGCATATGAGAAGTTGCTTTGACATTTTCCAGGTAGCTTCTGCGAAGAAGAGCAATCCGTTCTTTTACTTCGTCAGAAACATCGGCAAGGGTGTCTGAAATTGCTTCCTGTTTTTCGGAAATAGCAGATTTAAATTCTTCCTGCTTCTCAGATACAGTATCTTTGAACTCTTCCTGTTTTTCCATAGCTGTAATGGTACGCTTGTAGATTGATTCACCAAGCTTGTCGGAAATCTGATGAAGTTCGTCTGCAATGGCCTGCATTTTTTCAAGACGTTTGTTGAGCTTCAGGATACCGGATGCTGTTACATAGAGATCGGCAAGTCCGGCAATCACCAGAATACATACAAGAATGATACCGACAAGGAAAGGAATGTGTGAGAGCAGTGTGTCAATCAGTGGATGGAATACATCTACGATGAAAACACAGAACACTCCCCAGATCAGAGAAAACAAAAGGCACACATATCCATTCAGATTGAGCGGCATATTAGAATAATCCCACCATTTGTTATGGAAAACCTTTTCGAGAATGAACCCGGTCAGCCATTCGATTGCAGTAACAAGAATAGCACTTCCGAGATATAGCAGGAGCAGGTTGGAACGAAGCGGTGTCAGAAAATGAATGACTGCAACCACGCCGAAACCGTATACCGGACAGATCGGGCCATTTAAGAATCCACGGTTGACAAAACGACGTTCTTTAAAAGCGGCAAACGCAACTTCTGTACACCAGCCTAAAAAGGCATATATAAAGAAGCACTGAAATAAATAATATAGATGCTGTGCAGTCATAAAAAACCTCCTTGAGTCTGCTGCAAAAAAATATGTAATCCTTTATATTATATACAGAAAGGAAAGATGTGTAAACGGAAAAATGTGCTATACTGAAAACATGACATGGAAGGAGCTGGTAAAATGCTGGAAGAAATGATGCCAAGATGGGTTCCGACAGAAAATGTAAATGGATTTGAAATCTGTCCCGGACTGTATCGTGATGAGGGTGCGACTGCATTTCAGTCGGCAGTTAATTTTACAGTGCATTCAAAAGGGGCTGTGACATGTGAACTTCTTCTGTTTCACAGAAAGGAACCGGAACCTTATGCGGTGATTCCATTCCCGGAAAACTGCCGGATCGGGGATGTATTTTCCATGATGGTATTCGGACTGGATATTGAAGAATTTGAATATGCGTACAGGCTGGACGGACCGTGGAAACCAAAGGAAGGTCTTCTGTTTGATAAAAAGCATATTTTACTGGATCCGTATGCAAAGGCAGTTACCGGGCAGAGTGTATGGGGAAAAGCACTAAATACAGGGGGATATCGTGCCAGAGTAGTCCGGAATAATTTCTTCTGGGGCAGTGAAAAGCCGGATAAGATCCCGATGGAAAAACTGATCATCTATGAGATGCATGTCAGGGGATTCACGAAGATGGACAAAAGTGTCCGTCATCCTGGAACCTTTGCCGGAATCAAAGAAAAAATTCCTTATCTGAAAACACTGGGGATTAATGCGGTGGAGTTAATGCCGATCTTTGAATTTGATGAACTGCAGGGGAGCCGTGAGGTTGATGGAAAGAAACTGATTGATTACTGGGGGTATAATACAGTCAGCTTTTTTGCGCCGAATACGAGCTATGCAGCATCAACGGAATACAACCGGGAAGGAGTAGAATTAAAAGAACTGATCCGGGAACTGCATGATAACCAGATTGAAGTAATCCTGGATGTGGTGTTTAACCATACGGCAGAAGGAAATGAATGCGGACCGTTTATTTCGTTTAAAGGATTTGACAATCAGATTTATTATATGTTGACACCCGATGGAAAATATTATAATTTCAGTGGCTGTGGAAATACTGTGAATTGTAATCATCCGGTGGTGATCAAAATGATCCAGGATTGTCTGCGATACTGGGTGGCAGAGTACCGGGTGGACGGCTTCCGGTTTGATCTTGCCTCGATCCTGGGAAGAAATGAGGATGGGTCACCGATGGAAAATCCACCACTCGTAAAGAATCTTGCCTATGATTCGCTGCTTGCAGACACAAAGCTGATCGCGGAGGCGTGGGATGCCGGCGGACTTTATCAGGTCGGAAGTTTTCCGGCATTCCGCAGATGGTCAGAATGGAACGGAAGATACCGGGATGACGTGCGGGAATATTTAAAAGGGGGACTTTGGGCAGCAGGAGCAGCGCTTCAGAGAATTGCCGGTTCTCCGGACATCTATGATACCAGAATCCGCGGAAAACATGCTTCTGTGAATTTCCTGACCTGCCATGATGGATTTACCCTGTATGATCTTTATTCGTATAACCAGAAGCACAATGAGGCTAATGGATGGGGAAATCTTGATGGAAGTGACGATAACCGGAGCTGGAACTGTGGGGCAGAGGGGGACACTGATCAGGTGATGGTTGTTGAACTGCGCCACCGGATGATGAAAAATGCTTTTGCGGTCCTGCTTTGCAGCAGAGGGACACCGATGTTCCTTGCAGGTGATGAGTTTGGCAATACTCAGTTCGGGAATAATAATGCCTACTGTCAGGATAACGAGATTTCCTGGCTGGACTGGACAAGAAAAGAAAAGTTTCAGGATGTATTTGATTTTTGTGCTTATATGACGGCATTTCGGAAACGGCATCCGTCGATCACAGGAGATGCAGGGGCGAGCAGTCTTGGATTTCCGGAGATCAGCTTTCACGGTGAAGTGCCGTGGAAACTGGATTTTTCCAGACCGGAGATCCGGACGGCGGCAGTCATGTTTGCCGGATATGATAACAAAATGGCAAAAGAAGACTGTGTGTATCTTCTGATGAATCCATACTGGGAAGGTGTCTGGGTAGAACTTCCACAACTTCCGGGCGGATATAGTTGGCATGTGGCGGCAAATACTGGAGATAAAAAGCAGGAAATTTATCAGAATCCGGTACGGATTTCGGAGGAAAGAATTCTTGTGGGACCGAGAAGTGTGATCGTTCTGGAGGCAGATCAACAATAAAATACTATTGACAAGCGGGTACTCTTCCTTTATAGTAAGGGTACTCGTCTTTTATATTCTCTTTTCTGACCTGAAAAGGCAGAAGGAGAAACTTTTATGAAATATATGAAGAATCATTTTGCCGGAATACTAAGTGTGATTCTGGCGGTAGTATCATTGTCGGGCAGCAGTATGCCTGTCGTATCTGCAAACTCAGCAGAGAGAATCGCAAAGAAAGAAACGATTGTAAAACTTGATGAAAAATTAGGAGCAGAGCCGGGAAAAGTGCTTGAGGAGTTAAAAAACCACGAAAAGGACGGTTATTATCTGGGAACGCCTTACAGCGGATATCCTCTGACAGCAGAGAACTGCATGCGTCCGAACGGAGCCTACGGTGGAAATGGGGCAATGAACTGTACCGGGTTTGTCGCTTATGTTCTGGAAAAATGTGGAGCGGATCTGTCAGGAATTGACAAAGGAAGTCTTCGTGGCGGCAAGGTCAATGCGAGCAACTGGTTTCATTGGATGACAGACAATGCCGTGGAATCCTATCATTACAACACCATTGAGGAACTGCTTGCGGGCGGAAAAGCGCAAAAAGGAGATGTGATCTATTTTGAGCCGGTTTCCTGGGAGGAAGAAGATGCAGACTGCCATATTGGATTTTTCTGGGGAGATAATAGCAACGATAACCGGTTCTGGCATTCGGCATCTATCCCGTCGAGTGGTAATCAGATTTCACAGCTTGTGGCAAAATCCAGATCAACGATATATCTTTTTAAGACAACCCATAATGGAAGCCTGGAGATCATGAAGAGCTCTGCAAGGTCAGAGATTACGGCTGATAATCAGCTCTACTCACTGGAAGGGGCAGAGTATACCGTCTGTAAAAGTGGGACATCCGAGGCAGTCTGCGTAATCCGGACAGACAAGAAAGGATATGGGAAGGCAGAAAATCTGCCGGAGGGTTCCTATGACATCAAAGAGACTAAAGCACCGAAAGGCTATGTACTGGACACAAAGATACGGCAGATCACGGTGAATGCCGGACAGACCGTGACCTATGAGTGTCAGGATGAACCGGAAAAGACAAAGGTGGAAATTCTGATCCGGAAGCAGGATGCGGAAACAGGGAAAGGGCAGGCGCAGGCAGGACTTTCTCTTGCGGGAGCTGAATTTCATGTGGCATTTTTTGATAGCATTTTTGACAATCAAAATGAGATCGGTGTGAAGGTGCCGCTCAGGAGTTGGAAGCTGAAGTCGGATGCGGATGGTGTGGTCCGTATGGATGAGGCGCACCTGATCAGCGGAGATCCGTTTTTTGAAAATAACGAGCTTCCGCTTGGAACGATTACGGTATGGGAGATGCATGCGCCGGAAGGGTATCTGGTGGACACCGTTACACATTGTATCAGGACTGGAACGGAGCAAAATGGAAGCTATAAAGCCCTGAAAATATGGAATCCAGTGGAAATAAAGGAAAAGCTCATCCGTGGGGACTTAAAGCTGGTGAAAGCGGCAGATAAAACCTTGAAAAGACTGGCGGATATCCCATTTCGGATCACATCGCAGGCAACTGGGGAGAGCCATGTGATCCTGACGGACAAAAACGGGGAGGCTTCGACCGGTGCGTACTGGAATCCACATACCGTCAACACGAATGAGGGGAAGACAAGTGAAGATGGGATCTGGTTTGGGGAAGGAACTCCGGATAATACAAGAGGAGCGCTTCCTTACGGAACGTATCTGGTGGAAGAACTGTCTTGTAAAAATAATGAAGACCGGATGCTGATTCCTGCGTTTGAGGTGGAAGTAACAAAGGAAATGCGAATAATTGATCTGGGGACACTGACAAATGATGAACATCCCGTACCGGAGATCGGGACAAGAGCATCTGACCGGGAAACGGGAACGCATAACGGGAAACGGACAGAACAGGTAACGGTCATAGATCGGGTAAAATGGAAAAATCTGGAGATTGGAAAAGAATATGTAGTTAAAGGCACATTAATGGATAAGGAGACCAAAAAGCCGGTTCTTCAGGATGGAAAAGAAGTGACCGCAGAGAAAAAGCTGATCCCGGATACAGATTCCGGAGAACTTCAGATGGAATTTACGTTTGATGCAACGAAGCTTAACGGAGAACAGGTTGTTGTATTTGAGGAAGTGTATCTGGAAGAGAAGCTGGTTGCAGTGCACGCAGATCTGGAGGACGAAGGACAGAGTGTAACCTATAAAAAGGAAAAGCCGGCAGAAGAGGAAAAACCGGAAAGTCCGGAAAAGCCAAAGGAAACTGAGAAAGCAAAGACGGTTGCAACAGGAGATGGATCTTATGTAAAGATTCTGGTATTTCTGATCGGCGTTATTCTGACCGGGGCACTGCTCCTGTGTTTTCTTCTGAGCCGGATGTGGGGACGAATGTGGAAACGCAGATAAGGATGGCATTGCACTTGAAAGGTTCTTATGCTATAATCGCTAAATAGGAAAATACTTTAGCAGATTGCTGAAGTGAATCAGAAAGAATAAGAAGGGTGGAGAACCATGAATTTACTTTATAAGAGTACAAGAGATGCAGAAAAGACAGTAACAGCTTCCCAGGCAATCTTAAAAGGGCTGGCAGATGACGGCGGATTATTTGTACCGGTTTCGATTCCGAAGCTTCCGGTGTCGCTTGGTGAGCTCAAAGAGATGACCTATCAGGAAATCGCATATACAGTTATGAAGGAATTCCTGACAGACTTTACAGAAGAAGAGCTGAAGAGCTGTATCGCAAAGGCTTACGACAGTAAGTTTGATACCGAAGAGATTGCACCGCTTGCGAAGGTGGAGGATGCTTATTATCTGGAACTGTTCCACGGAGCAACGATCGCATTCAAAGATATGGCACTTTCCATTCTTCCGCACCTTCTGACTACTTCTGCAAAGAAGAATCAGGTGAAGAATGAGATCGTCATTCTGACTGCAACATCCGGGGATACAGGAAAAGCTGCACTTGCAGGATTTGCAGATGTAGAAGGAACCAAGATCATCGTATTCTATCCGAAGAACGGAGTCAGCCGCGTACAGGAGCTGCAGATGGTAACACAGAAAGGAGACAATACTTCTGTTGTTGCGATCCACGGTAATTTTGACAACGCACAGAGCGGTGTGAAGGCGATGTTCGAGAACAAAGAGCTGGAAAAAGAGTTAAATGAAGCAGGCTACCAGTTCTCATCTGCCAACTCCATCAATATCGGGCGTCTGGTTCCGCAGGTTGTATATTATGTATATGCTTATGCGAAGCTTCTTCAGAATGAAGAGATTGCGGAAGATGAAGAGATCAATGTAGTTGTACCGACCGGTAACTTTGGGAATATTCTGGCTGCATACTACGCAAAGAATATGGGAATCCCGATTGCAAAGCTGATCTGTGCATCCAATGAGAACAAAGTTCTCTATGACTTCTTCCAGACAGGAACTTATGACCGTAACCGTGAATTTGTTCTTACAACATCTCCGTCCATGGATATTCTGATCTCCAGCAACTTAGAGCGTCTGATCTACAAGATCTCAGGAGAAGATGCAAGAAAAGATACGGATCTTATGACTGAGCTGAAGACAAAGGGAAGTTACGCGATTACAGGTGAGATGAAAGCAAACCTGGCTGATTTTGCGGCAGGATATGCGACAGAAGAGCAGGTCGCAAAGACAATCCATGATATATACGAAGATACCGGTTATGTAATGGATACCCATACGGCGGTAGCTGCAACGGTGTATAAAGCTTACAGAGAAGACAGTAAAGATGACAGAAAGACAGTAATCGCATCCACAGCAAGTCCATACAAATTTGCAGGAAGCGTTATGTCAGCGATTGATCCGAAGTATAAAGGACAGGATGATTTCAAACTGATCGAGGAGCTTCAGAAAGTATCCGGTACAGAGCTTCCGAATGCCATCAAAGAGATCATGAATGCCGAGATCCGTCACAATACGGAATGTGATGTGGATCAGATGGAGCAGACCGTTAAGAATATTCTTAGCGTAAAATAGACAGGAGAAGACAAAAGAATGAACGGAATGGAAGGAATTTTCGGGATCATTGGTATTGGGGCGGGATTGTATAGCCTGTATGCATGGTTTCAGCTTAAATTCAAAGGAATCATCAATACATCAATTCTTGTACCAAAAGATACGAATATAAAGAAGTGTAAGGATAAGGAAGCATACAGGGCAGCAGCAGGACCGAAGCTTCTTGTGCTTGCGGTAGTGCTGATCTTGTACGGCGCAGAAGATCTGTATAATACTTATGTGCAGAGTACAGGAAAATTATTCTGGGTGATGTTAGTGCTGGTACTTGCAGTACTGGTATGGTTTGCATGGACAGTCAAAAAGCTGAATGCAAAGTATTTTTAAAATCAGATCACAAAATAAAGGAAAAGGGAAGGTGCAGACAAAAAGAGCTGCACCTTCTTATTTCATTTGGCGGAAAAATTTGTTACAATAAAAGTATTGCATGGCAGAGAAAATGTGATGGGGATAAAAGAAAATGTCATGCGAGAGATGAAATGCCGGAAGATTCCGATCCGTTTCAGGATGGAACCGTATTAAAAGAAGCATTTGACAGACTGAATAAATATGTAGTAGGGTAGATGAGATTTGATGGAAAATGTATTTGAGATATTAAAAGATTTACCAAAGCAGGGGGATTACGTTCTTTTGACAGTGGTAAAAGGATCCGCAGCAGGAGAAAAAGCAATTTTGGCAGAGAAAAAAATAATCTGGGAAAGTAAAGAAAATGGTTTCTTTTCAGCACATTTTTCAGAAGCAGGTGACTTGAAAAAATGTGGACTTTATGAAATCAGAGAGCAGCAGGTGTTTTGTGATATAATTGGAGGGCAGGAGCATCTGGTCATTTGTGGCGGTGGTCACGTATCGGTGCCGGTGATCAAAATCGGGATTATGCTTGGATGGAAGGTCACGGTTCTTGAAGATCGTCCGCAGTTTGCCGATCATGCCAGAAATGCGGGGGCAACGGAAGTGATCTGCCAGCCGTTTGAAGATGCCCTGGATCAGATCGAAGGAGACAAGGATACGTATTTTGTTGTACTGACCAGAGGTCACAGATATGATCAGGTTTGTCTGGAGAAGATCGTTGGGAAGGAACATGCTTATATCGGAATGATCGGAAGCCGGCGAAGAAGTGCGATGGTAAAGCAGAATCTGATTGAAAAAGGATGCAGTCAGGAAGTAATCGGCGAGATAAAAAGTCCGATTGGTCTGAACATCGGTGCTGAGACACCGGAGGAGATCGGTGTGGCGATCATGGCGGAAATCATCGAAGTAAAGAATCAGAACAAGAGAGTCTGCGGTTATCCGGAAGACTTGCTGGAAGCAATCCTGGATATCGTTCATCCGGGAAAGAAGATGCTTGCAACGATCATTACAAGAAAGGGTTCGGCACCAAGAAATGTGGGATCCAAGATGCTGATCCTGGAAGACGGCAGCTGTGTTGGAACCATTGGAGGCGGCTGTATGGAGGCAGAGGTTTTAAGAAAAGCGAGAGTCATGATGCATGAAAATAATACAGGACTAAAGACAGAATATGTGGATATGACCGGAGATGATGCGGAGGAAGAAGGCATGGTCTGCGGCGGTACGATCGAGGTGTTACTGGAACCACTCTGGAATTAAGAAAGGATGGAAAAGGCTGTGAGAGATTCTTATGGACGAACAATTGAATATATGAGAATTTCAATCACAGACCGCTGTAATCTGCGATGCAGGTACTGCATGCCGGATGGCGCAAAGTGGATTCCTATGTCAGAAATCCTGACTTATGAGGAGATTGAACGAATCTGCAGGGAGGCTGTCCGGATCGGGATTACCAGGTTTAAGATTACCGGAGGGGAGCCTTTGGTCAGAAAAGGATGCGCAGATCTGATCCGGATGATCCGGCAGATTCCGGGCACAGAAGAAGTAACAATGACGACAAATGGGGTTCTTCTGGGTGAGAATCTGGAAGATCTTCTTGCAGCGGGGCTGGATGCGGTGAATATCAGTCTGGATACACTGATTCCAGAAAAATATCAGGAGATTACCGGGGCAGATGAACTGGAAAGAGTCAGAAAATCCATTTTCATGGCAGAAAAAAGCGAGATCCGGGTAAAGATCAACACGGTCCTGCAAAAAGGAGTCAATGATGAGGAATGGAAAAGTCTGGCAGAGTTGGCGAAAAAGAACAAGCTGGATGTCCGTTTTATTGAATTGATGCCGATTGGACAAGGAAGAGCAGAGAATGGCATTTCCGGTGCCTGGGTGCTTGGAAAACTGAAAGAAGCTTATGGGATAGAAGGAGAGTTTTATCCGTTAGAGGGACGGTTTGGGAACGGACCTGCTGTGTATTATCAACTGCCTGGTTTTCAGGGAAAAATCGGTCTGATCAGTGCATTGCATGGAAAATTCTGTGACAGATGTAACCGGATTCGGATGACATCAACCGGAAAGTTAAAAGCGTGTCTGTGCTATGCAGATACTATCTCCGTTTTTGAGGCAGCAAGACACGGATCGGAAGAAGAAATCCGGAAATGTCTCGAACAGGCGATCCGTGGAAAACCGAAGATGCATCATTTTGAGGAGCAGAATTTTATTACAGAACAGAAAAATATGTCACAGATCGGAGGATAAACATAAAAATGGGAAGACTGAAGGGAATCTGCATCAGTGAAAAGAGAGGAACCGAAAAACATGAGGTTCGTGAAGCCATGGTCAAAATGGACTGGGGGATTGAAGGAGATGCGCACGGTGGAAAATGGCATCGTCAGATCAGTCTGCTTTCCGATGAAAAGATTCAGGAATTTCGTGCAAAAGGGGCAGAAGTTGCGTATGGTGCATTTGGTGAAAATCTGATCGTGGAGGGATTTGATTTTCGCGCACTTCCGGTTGGAACAAGATTTCATATCGGAGATGTGGTACTTGAGATGACACAGATTGGAAAAGAATGCCACAGTCATTGTCAGATTTATAAGAGAATGGGTGACTGCATTATGCCAAGAGAGGGCGTTTTTGCAGAAGTCGTCACCGGAGGTCATATCAAGGTAGGAGATGAAGTTGTCATGGAACAGGTGAAAAGTGACCGTCCATTTTCAGCGGCAGTTATTACTTTAAGTGATAAAGGGGCTGCCGGAGAACGAGAAGACAAAAGCGGACCCATGATTATCGAAATGTTGAAAGATGTCGGATATGATATTAAAGAAACGATTTTATTACCGGATGAGCAGAAAAAACTGGAAAAAGAGCTGATCAGACTGGCTGATCAGAGACAGCTTAATGTGATCTTTACCACCGGAGGAACAGGATTCTCCGAGCGGGACCGGACACCGGAGGCGACGGTAAATGTCTGTGACCGGATGGCAAACGGAATAGCAGAGGCAATCCGGAATTATTCGATGACGATTACAAAGCGTGCTATGTTCAGCAGAGCTGTATCAGGTATCCGAAAAAAAACGCTGATCATCAATCTCCCGGGAAGTCCCAAAGCAGTACAGGAAGCACTGGAGTTTCTGCTTCCTGAACTTGGACATGGGCTTGGAATTCTCCGGGGAACAGAAGGCGAATGTGCCAGAAAATAAAGAGGTTAAAAATCATGAGTGGATTTACACATTTTAACGAAGATGGTAATGCAGTGATGGTAGATGTGGGGGAAAAGGCTGAGACAAAAAGAGAAGCACTTGCATCAGGGGTGATCCGCATGTCGGAAGAATGCTTTCAGAAAGTAAAGGAAGGCAGCATGAAAAAAGGAGATGTTCTTGGCGTAGCAAGAATTGCCGGGATTATGGGTGCAAAAAAGACAGCAGAACTGATTCCGCTGTGCCATCTGTTAAACCTTACCAAAGTCGAGATTGATTTTGAATATCTGGAAGAAGAGCATGGGATCCGGGCAATCTGCCATACGGCATGTACTGGCAGGACCGGTGTGGAAATGGAAGCACTGACCGGGGTAAATACCGCTCTTCTTACAATCTATGATATGTGCAAGGCGGTTGACCGGGGAATGGAGATCAGAGAAATCCATCTGCTTGAAAAGTCCGGTGGAAAAAGCGGGAAATGGGTACGTTAAACGTATTTTAATTTCTGGTAAAAAAAGTAAATATCTTCAACGATTAACAGTTGAAAAAACACGGCTGATGGTCTATAATAGGCTTTAGAAAACCTGGAATGTTCGAGACTTCCGTATTTTTGAACCTACAATACTTTAAACGGGATTCTTATATCTCTGTAATATGTCAGGCCCTCATTGCGCAGGGGAAGGCAGAAAAGCAGATGCGGTCGCCCACCTAGCGGAGTGCTAGGAGTCAAAAAACGGAAAACGGCATTTCGGGGGACTACAAAAGATAAAGGACAGTTGCGAGAGCAACTGTTTTTTTGGGTTTTCAAAGAAGTGAAAATGTGATAAACTATTTTGAAAAATGAAACTGCCGATAAGATAAATGGAGTTATTATATGATGAAAACGATAAACAAGATTCGGGAAATTACAGGGCAGGTGTCACAAAAGCATGTGGGAGCATACGCGGCCCAGTCTGCTTATTTTTTTGTGCTGAGTATGATCCCGATTATTTTGCTGCTTCTTGCTATCATACAATATACTCCGGTGACAAAAGCAGATGTTATGACTGCTGTGGTAAATTTGTTTCCGGAGACAAATATGCAGGATTTTATGGTTGGCATTGTAAATGAAGTATATAACCAGTCGAAGACGGTCATTCCGATCACTGCGATTGTAGCACTGTGGTCAGCAGGTAAAGGAGTACTTGCGGTTAGTACAGGACTGAACTGTGCATATGAGCTTCGTGAGACACGAAATTATGTATTTTTAAGAATCCGGGCATCCATCTATACGATCCTGTTCATTGCAGCAATTGTGATGGCTCTGGTACTTTCTGTGTTTGGTAATAATATCAGTATTTTTATATATCACAAAATTCCGTTTCTTGCGGAGACGACGGATATGATCATGCGTTTGAGAACGGTGATTTCATTTGTTGTTATGACTGGAATTTCGCTTCTGGTATATCACTTTTTGCCGAACCGGAAGCTTCCGTTCCGGGATTTGATTCTGGGATCTATTTTCTGTTCTCTGGGATGGCTGGTGATCTCGTTTGTTTTTTCAATGTATCTGACAATCTTCAAAGGATTTTCCGGTCTGTACGGAAGTATGACGGCGATCATTCTTGTGATGCTGTGGCTGTATTTCTGTATGTATGTGATGCTGCTGGGAGGGCTTATTAACTGTATCTGGGTAGATGCAAAGCGGGATATCCTGGAAAAGGATTAGTTCTGCAAAAAGCAGCATCCAGGTTCCGGAATATGATTTTGCGTAGATAAACGGTGAATCTATCAGATAAAACCGCTTGACATAAAAAAATCATATGTTACAATAATTAAGTATATGACATATCATAAAAGCAATGACCGTGTAAGTAGTGAACTGTTTTCCGACAGAGAAGGAGAATCCCCGGCTGTAAGTTCTCCCCGGTTCAGGCAGGAAACGAATTTCCCACGTGAGCTGCGTTTTTGAAAATAAAGTAGAAAACGACGTCCCTGCACGTTACGCAGTCCGAGTGCCTGTTATTCAAATAGCAGGAAACAGGGTGGTACCGCGATTTATCTCGTCCCTTTTTAGGGGCGATTTTTTTTATATATTAGGAAAGTGTTCTTTCCTAATGTATAAAAACGCTCCGCGAGGATGTGTACTGCGGCGTATAAGGAAGATGTCACAAGCGACCGCCGCAGGTGCCAGAATGTGCCAAGGCACATTCTTTTTTCTTCCACAGGAAATTTTATTTCCTGTTATAGTCGCAAATGAATAGCCAAAACAAGTTTTAAGGAGGATATCATGAAAGAAAGACTTGAGAGCATCAAACAGGAAGCTATTAAGCAGATCCAGGCTTCTGATGTACCGGAGAAATTAAATGATGTACGTGTCAAATTCCTTGGTAAAAAAGGAGAACTGACAGCCGTAT
This sequence comes from Coprococcus sp. RTP21204st1_G4_RTP21204_210225, assembly GCF_040915385.1. Lineage (NCBI taxonomy): Bacteria > Bacillati > Bacillota > Clostridia > Lachnospirales > Lachnospiraceae > Coprococcus > Coprococcus sp. RTP21204st1_G4_RTP21204_210225. The sequence continues at coordinate 150,569 of NZ_JBCPDP010000003.1, forward strand.
TAAAAGGAATGAAAGATGTAGCTCCGGAAGAACGTCCGAAGGTAGGACAGCTTGTGAATGAGACAAGAGCTGCTATCGAAGAACTTCTTGATGAGACAAAGAAGAAAATGGATGCTGCAATCCGTGAAGAAAAATTAAAACAGGAAGTTATTGACGTAACACTTCCTTCCAAGAAAAATACAGTAGGTCATCGTCATCCGAATACGATCGCTCTGGAAGAAGTAGAGCGTATCTTCATCGGTATGGGATACGAAGTTGTGGAAGGACCGGAAGTAGAATATGACCTTTACAACTTTGAAAAACTGAATATTCCTGCAGATCATCCGGCAAAAGATGAACAGGATACATTCTATATCAACAAAGACATCGTGCTTCGTACCCAGACATCACCGGTTCAGGCACGTGTGATGGAACAGGGCAAGCTCCCGATCCGTATGATCGCACCGGGACGAGTATTCCGTTCTGACGAAGTGGATGCAACTCATTCACCATCCTTCCATCAGATCGAAGGACTGGTAATCGATAAAAATATTTCCTTTGCTGACTTAAAGGGAACTCTGGAAGTATTTGCAAAAGAACTTTTCGGACCGGATACCAAGACAAAATTCCGTCCGCATCATTTCCCATTCACAGAGCCAAGTGCAGAAGTAGACGTATCATGCTTCAAGTGCGGCGGAAAAGGCTGCCGTTTCTGTAAAGGATCAGGATGGATTGAAATCCTCGGCTGTGGTATGGTTCACCCACACGTACTCGAAATGTGCGGAATCGATCCGGAAGAATACACTGGATTTGCATTCGGAGTAGGACTTGAAAGGATCGCCCTTCTCAAATACGAGATCGACGATATGCGCCTCCTCTACGAGAACGATATCAGATTCTTAAAGCAATTCTAGTGAGCACACAATGAAAGGAAGCACGAGCGAAGCGAGTATTTACTTTCATGTGCGAACGGTACGACAAAATCAAAGAGCAGCGCGGAGAGCTGCGGCAGCATCGAAAGATGCTGGATTTTGGAGTCAGAATAAAAAGGAAGCACGAGCGAAGCGAGTATTTACTTTCATGTGCGAACGGTATGACAAAATCAAAGAGCAGCGCGGAGAGCTGCTGGATTTTGGAGTCTGAATAAGGGAAATTTATAAACAAATCAGAAGGAGATATAAAATGGATACTTCATTATCATGGATTAAAGCGTATGTTCCGGAACTTGACGTAACAGCGCAGGAATATACAGATGCAATGACTCTTTCCGGAACAAAGGTAGAAGGTTTTACAAAGCTGGATGCTGATCTGGATAAGATCGTAGTAGGACAGATTGAGAAAATTGAGAAACATCCGGACGCAGATAAACTGATCATCTGTCAGGTAAATGTAGGAACAGAGACCGTACAGATTGTTACAGGTGCTCCGAACGTAAAAGAAGGAGACAAGGTACCGGTTGTTCTGGATGGCGGACGCGTTGCGGGCGGACATGAGCCTGGACAGAGAGTAGAAGGCGGAATCAAGATCAAAAAAGGAAAACTTCGTGGAGTCGACAGCTACGGAATGATGTGTTCCATCGAAGAACTTGGTTCAGACAGAAATATGTACCCGGAAGCACCGGAATATGGAATCTACATTTTTGATGATGACGCAGTTGTCGGAGAAAGTGCAGTAAAGGCACTCGGACTGGATGATGTCGTATTTGAATACGAGATCACCTCCAACCGTGTAGACTGCTTCAGCGTGGTTGGTATCGCAAGAGAAGTTGCAGCTACATTCCACAAAGAATTCAAGCCACCGGTTGTAACATCAACCGGAAATGATGAAGATGTCAATGATTACATCAAAGTAAAAGTAGAAAATACAGACCTTTGCCCACGTTACTGTGCAAGAGTCGTAAAAAATATCAAGATCGGACCTTCACCGAAATGGATGCAGAGAAGACTTTCTTCCGTAGGAATCCGTCCGATCAACAACCTTGTTGATATCACAAACTATGTAATGGAAGAATACGGACAGCCAATGCATGCTTATGATCTGGATACCATCGCAGGTCATCAGATCATCGTCCGCAATGCCCATAAAGGAGAAAAATTCGTAACACTGGATGGTCAGGAAAGAGAAATGGATGATTCTGTTCTGATGATCTGTGATGGCGAAAAAGCGGTAGGTATTGCCGGAATCATGGGTGGCGAAAATTCTATGATCACTGACAATGTACAGACCATGTTATTTGAAGCTGCATGCTTCGATGGAACCAACATCCGAAAATCCAGTAAGAAAGTCGGACTTCGTACCGATGCATCCGGTAAATTTGAAAAGGGACTGGATCCGAATAATGCAGAGGATGCAATCAACCGTGCCTGCCAGCTGATCGAAGAAATGGGAGCCGGTGAAGTTGTCGGAGGAATGGTTGATGTATACAGCAAGAAAAAAGAACCTGTACGTGTACCATTTGATGCCGACAAGATCAATGCACTTCTCGGAACAGACATCCCGGAAGAAGATATGATCAAATATTTTGAAAAGATCGACCTGGAATATGATGCAGAAGCAAAAGAAGTGATCGCACCAACCTTCCGTCATGACTTATTCCGTATCGCCGATCTTGCGGAAGAAGTAGCAAGATTCTACGGATATGATAATATCCCGACTACACTGCCTACAGGTGAAGCTACAACTGGTAAGCTTTCTTTCAAGCTTCGTGTGGAAGAAGTAGCAAGAAATATTGCAGAATTCTGTGGATTCAGCCAGGGAATGACTTATTCATTTGAAAGCCCGAAGGTATTTGACAAGCTCCTCCTCGACAAGGATGATCCGATGCGTCAGGCAATCCAGATCATGAACCCGCTTGGAGAAGATTACAGTGTCATGCGTACAACATCCCTGAATGGTATGCTGACATCTCTTGCAACAAACTACAACAGAAGAAATAAAAATGTCCGTCTGTACGAGCTTGGAAATATTTACCTTCCAAAGGCACTTCCACTGACAGAACTGCCGGACGAAAGAATGCAGTTTACACTTGGAATGTACGGAGATGGAGACTTCTTCAGTATGAAAGGTGTTGTAGAAGAGTTCTTTGAAAAAGTCGGACTTCATAAGAAAGAAACTTATGATCCAAATGCAGGAAAGAACTTCCTTCATCCGGGACGTCAGGCAAACATCGTTTACGATGGAAAGGTTGTCGGATACATGGGTGAGGTTCATCCGGAAGTTGCTGATATCTATGGAATCGGTGAAAGAGCATACGTTGCTGTCATTGATATGCCACAGATCACAGAGCTTGCAACATTTGAAAGAAAATACGAAGGAATTGCAAAATACCCGGCAGTCAGCCGTGATATCAGTATGGTAATGCCAAAATCCATCCTGGTAGGACAGGTTGAAGAAGTGATCGAGAACAAGGGTGGCGCTTATCTGGAAAGCTATAAGCTGTTCGATATCTATGAAGGCGCTCAGATCAAGGCAGGCTTCAAGTCTGTTGCTTACTCTATCACATTCCGTGCAAAAGATAAGACTCTGGAAGAAGCTGACATTTCAGCTGCTATGAACCGTATCTTAAAGGCACTGGAGGAAATGGGTATCGAGCTTCGTAAGTAGGCGAAAAGAGGTCAAAAGAATGAAACGACAGGATTTTTATTTTGATTTACCGGAAGAGCTGATCGCGCAGGATCCGCTTGAAGACAGATCCAGTTCCAGACTGCTTGTTCTTGATAAAAAAACCGGTGCAACCAGTCATCACATTTTCCGTGAGATCAAAGATTATCTCAAACCGGGAGACTGCCTTGTGATCAATGATACCAAGGTTATCCCGGCAAGACTGATCGGTGAAAAAGAAGGAACCGGCGGAAAAGTCGAAGTTCTTCTTTTAAAACGAAAAGGAAATGATGTCTGGGAAACACTTGTAAAACCAGGAAAGAAGATGAAACCCGGAGCAAGAGTCAGCTTCGGGGACGGTCTTCTGAAAGGGGAAGTTCTGGAGGTTGTAGAGGAAGGAAACCGTCTGATCCATTTTGAATACGAAGGAATTTTTGAAGAGATTCTGGATCAGCTTGGACAGATGCCGCTTCCGCCTTACATCACCCACCAGCTGGAGGACAAGAATCGTTACCAGACTGTGTATGCAAAGCATTCCGGATCTGCGGCTGCTCCGACGGCAGGACTGCATTTTACACCGGAGCTTCTGGAAGAAATCAAAGCAGAAGGTGTGGAGATTGCGCATGTAACGCTTCATGTCGGACTTGGAACTTTCCGTCCGGTAAAAGCGGATGATATTCTGGATCACCATATGCATTCGGAATTCTACCGGATCGAGGCATCTGAGGCAGAAAAGATCAACCGTGCAAAAGAGAGCGGACACCGAGTGATCTGCGTCGGAACGACAAGCTGCCGGACCGTAGAATCTGCGGCTGATGAAAACGGAAAGTTAAAAGAGTGCAGTGGATGGACAGAGATTTTCATATATCCGGGCTATAAATTCAAGGTACTGGACTGCCTGATCACGAACTTCCATTTACCGGAGTCAACGCTGATCATGCTGGTAAGTGCGCTTGCCGGAAGAGAGCATGTGCTTGCGGCATATGAAGAAGCAGTTAAAGAGAGATATCGATTCTTCAGCTTTGGGGATGCGATGTTTATAGAATAGACGCAGAATCTGACAAATGTGAGGTTATGTCAGGGAACAGGAAATCATAAGATATTAACCGGAGAACGGGATTGTTCAAGTCATGTACAACTTTGAAAAATCTTGTTCTCCGTTTTTTGTATAGGTTGGAAACGATTGAGTTTAAAAATCTTATTGAATGAATGTCTATAGAGAATGTTGTTTTATCTGGCAAAGATAAACAGTACAGATTTGTCGATTTTGCAAAAATATAGTAAAATGATGTAAGCATCAAAAGTATGAATTATATAATAATGGAGCAATCCGGGCACATACTAAGACGAAAAAGGCTATAAAAACAAGATTGCAAAAGGAGACAGAGGATGGACTAAGCAGAATATATCAGAGAAAGAAACGAAAAAAATAACTTTGGGAAATAAAGTCAGGTGGATATTCGTAATTTGTTTTGCTGTTTGATTTGGTTAAAAAGCGGACAGAAATGCATTGAGAATTGAGGAGTAGCAGAAAATGGGCATATTTGAGGAGGCAGCAATTTTCCGGGGCGTCACGAAGGAGGACGCCAGACAGATGCTGAACTGTCTGAATCCGGTAGAAAAGACTTATAAAAAAGATGAAATCATTTACCATGCCGGGGATGAGGTTACTTCGATGGGCGTGGTTCTTGCCGGCAGCGTGTTCATTGAGAATGATGATATCTGGGGGAATCACAGCATTCTGGATCGGGCTGGAAGAGGTGAGATTTTTGCAGAAACATATGCAGCAATTCCGGGGCAGAAGCTGATGGTCAATGTAGTTGCGGCAGAAGAGGCAAGAATTTTGTTTCTTGATGTGGGAAGGATACTGAAAGTCTGTTCCAATTCGTGTGTGTTTCATCATACGTTAATTGAAAATCTGCTGAAGCTTTCCGCAGAGAAGAATCTCCGTCTGTCGAAACGGATTTTTCATATTTCATCAAAATCGATCCGGGGAAGACTGCTGTCGTATTTGTCTTATCAGGCTATGGAAAACGGAAAGAAAGAATTTGACATCCCGTTCAACCGGCAGCAGCTTGCAGATTATCTGAATGTAGACAGGTCCGCGATGTCAAATGAGCTTGGGAAGATGCAGAAAGATAGGATGATCGAAGTAGACAGGAAACATTTCCGTATTCTTGGCGAAATGGAAATATAAATGGATAAATAATGGAAATAAAACGGATACAGCAGTGAAAAACTGTATGTGGGTTAGGATAAAAGAAAACCATTGCAGGAGAGATGTGATTTCATCAGATCCTGTAATGGTTTTTTGTATACGATGAGTCGAGTATAAATTTGTGGAATTTATCTTTCCAGTCCGTGTATCCAGTCTGACTTTAGGAAATAAATCAGAAAAGCAATGGAACTGAGCGCCCAGGTCATCGGGTAAGCCCAGAAGATCATCTGAATGGACGGGATGAATTTTAAAATGATCACGATATAAGAAACGCGGATCAGACACCAGCATACCAGCATAACATACATCGGGACTGTGGATTTACCGGCTCCGCGCATGATTCCTGCCATACAGTGTGAAAAAGCAAGCAGGAAGTAGAAAAAGGTATCCGTATGAGCCTGCATGGTTCCGTAGCGGATAACCTCTGCGGTGGAACTGAAAGCAGATAGAAGCTGTGGAGCGGTAAAATGCACGCAGATACCGAGCAGCTCAGAGATCGTAAGGGAACAGATCACACCGAATACAGCGCCCTTTTTAGCACGCTCATATTCTTTTGCTCCCAGATTCTGACTGATAAAAGTAGTAAGTGCCAGTGCAAAACAGGTGATCGGAAGGAATCCAAATCCCTGGATCTTCATATAAGAACCACATCCGGCAACCGCCATTTCCCCAAACTGGTTGATATTTGCCTGGACGAATACATTTGCCAGAGAAATGATCGAGTTCTGGAGTCCTGCGGGCAGACCATAAGAAATGATCTGGCGGAGCATATAGGAATCCAGATTGATCCGGTTCAGATGAAGCCGAAACTCCTCCGGACTGTGAAGCAGCTGCACCATACAGAGGATAGCACTTAAAAACTGTGAAATGACAGTTGCAAAAGCGGCAGCACCTACTCCAAATCCAAGACCTGCGATCAGTACAAGGTCAAGAATGATATTCGTTACCGAAGAAACGATTAAGTAGATCAGAGGATGGGTACTGTCACCGACGGACTGCAGAATGCCGACAAAGAAGTTGTACATGACAAAGGCAAGTGAGCCGGTAAAGTAGATCCGGAAATAAGTAATCGAGTTTGGAAGTACCGCCTCCGGTGTTCCCATAAGCACCAGGATCTGTGGTGCGGCAATGATACCGACAATGGTAAGGATCACGCCGCAGATCAGTCCGAAGCCAACGGTTGTATGGATGGACTTCTGCAGATTCGGAATGTCTCTGGCACCGTAATATTTGGCGACGATGACACCGGATCCGATGGCGATTCCATTAAAAAGACCGACCATAAGAAAGATCAGATTACCGGAAGAGCTGACAGCGGCAAGTGCAGAGCTTCCAAGAAAATTTCCAACGATCAGAGAGTCGGCGGTGTTATATAGCTGCTGAAAAAGGTTTCCCCAGAAAAGCGGGATCGCAAAAGCAACGATACGCTTCCAGATGGAGCCTTCGGTCATCAGTTTGGCTGAAGATTTTGACATAGAATATTTCCCTCGTTTCTTAAGTCATTACTTTTAAGTATAAGGTGCGGCAGAGGGAAAGTCAATGAAAATGGGAAAGCAGGTGAAGTTAGGAAAAGGACAAAAAGACAATAAACAGATGTAGTGAATGCGATCTTTATAAGACACCTCAAAAACCATGCTATTGGGATAACAAAAAGTTTGCGAAAGAATGCTATCCACAAATGGAAAAATGTAATAGATAAAATTTCAAGAGGACTTGTAAGACTAAAACCTTACAAGTCCTCTTCTTCATCTAACAGCTTATCCTTCATGAAACCGCGAAAGAAACTGTTTTGTTCTCTCTTTACTTGGATTTTCAAACACCTGACGCGGATCACCCTGTTCAACGATGCGTCCGTCGTCCATAAAGATCACATGATCGGCAACGTCGCGTGCAAATGCCATCTCATGGGTTACAATGATCATCGTCGTATTCTGGTCGGCAAGCTCGCGGATAACTTTTAATACTTCTCCGGTCAGTTCCGGATCCAGTGCAGAAGTCGGCTCATCAAAACAGAGGATGTCCGGTTGCAGGGCAAGTGCCCTTGCAATAGCAACTCGCTGGCATTGTCCACCGGAAAGCTGATGCGGATAATTGTCCATCCGGTTATCCAACCCCATCTGTGTCAGAAGAACCTTTGCCTGTACCTCGATGGCGGTCAGAATTTCACGTTTTCTTTCTTTAAAATCCGGCTGCTCTGCGGCGAGAAGCTTTTTGGCAAGCATTACATTTTCCAGAGCGGTATACTGCGGAAACAGATTAAAGTTCTGGAATACCAGACCAAAATGCAGTCGTTTTTTACGGATCACGGATTCCTGAGTGGTTGCCGGGACAGAGGCATCAAAAAGTGTTTCGCCATTTACCCGGATAATTCCGTTATCCGGATGTTCCAGAAAGTTCAGGCAGCGGAGAAGCGTTGTCTTTCCACTTCCGGAAGATCCGATGATGGAAACAGCCTGTCCTTTTTCCAGGTTAAATCCAACGTCTTTTAAGACAGGAGTCTTATTAAAAGATTTACTGATATGTTCTACTTCTAAGATTGGCATAAATATGAATTCTCCTTATCTGAAATATTCCAGTTTCTTTTCAAGGCGTCCGAGAAGAACGGTCAGGATACCATTGAAAATAAGATAATAAACAGCGGTAAAGAACAGCGGCCAGATGGCACCGGAGATGCCATGTGAGCCTTTCATAAATGCCTGTCCTGCCCAGATGATCTCCTGCAGCGCGATAATACGTGCAAGGGAAGTATCTTTTACCAGGGTGATGATCTCATTTGACATCGGTGGTACGATGCGTTTGATCATCTGAAGGAGTGTGATCTTGAAAAAGATCTGATGCTTTGTCATGCCAAGTACAAGACCGGCTTCTTTCTGACCTTCCGGAACACCCTGGATTCCACCGCGGTAGATTTCTGAAAAATAACAGGCGTAATTGATGATAAAAGATACGGCTGCTGCAAGGAATCGTCCTGTTTCACCACCACCCCAGATCGGGTTATGTAAGACCAGCCCGGGGAAATAGTAGATGATCAGAAGCTGGATCATCAGCGGGGTACCACGGATCACCCAGACGATCAGTCTCGCAAGCCAGCTAAGAGGCTTGAAATGAGACATGGAGCCAAAGGCAATGACCAGTCCGAGAGGAAGGGCACCGACCAGCGTCACAATAAATAATTTTAAAGTTTGTAAAAAGCCGACATTCAGTGCGGACACTACGACCGGCATTTGTTTCATAATCAGATTCATAAAAAGTTCCTGCCTTAAATATTATTTCTGCTCAATGAGGGCATCCTGAACCCCATAGGTTTCAGCGCATTTCTTCATAGAACCATCATTGTAGCTTGTCTTGAAGAATTCGTTCAGTTTATCTGCAAGGTCGGAACCTTTGCGGAATCCAACACCATATTTTTCGGTAGTAAGCTCAACTGTATGAGTCAGATTTTCGTATCCGGTACCTTTTCCGACCATGGCACCGGCCATCAGAAGGTCGATGACTGCTGCATCAGAGGTTCCGGCTGCAACTTCCATCAGGGCATCAGACTGTGAAGAAACCGCAGTGTAGTCATATCCTTCTCCGTTTACAGCTTCTTCTCCGGCACTTCCGGATTCAACTGCAAAAGAAAGATTCTTCAGACTGTCTTTGTCCTGATATTTGTCTGCTTTATCAGAAGGAACAACCACTACCTGCGCATTGTTACAGTAAGCGGAGGTGCATGCCATTGCGCTGGTTACTTCATCAGTAAGTGTCATACCATTCCATACGCAGTCGATGGTTTTTCCATCCAGCTCCATGACTTTATTGTCCCAGTCGATCTCGACAAATTCGGCATCTACGCCAAGGCTTTTTGCAAATGCTTTTGCCATGTCGGCATCAAAACCAATCCATTCATCCTTATCATTTTTGTAATCCATTGGCTCAAAATCGGTGATTCCGACTACAAGAGTTCCTTTGTCCTGAACATATTCTACATCGCTTTTGGATGCTTTTTTTGAATCATCTGAAGTTTTTGTATCGGAAGATGAACCTCCGCATGCTGCAAGGGATAATACCATTGCTGAAGTAAGTGCAAGTGCTGTTATTTTTTTCATAATAATCTCTCCTCATATAATTTCAAAAAATGTCACGTCACTATATTATCAATCTACCATACTAAAGTCAACCAAAACTTGCTATTTACTTTCTTTTTTGATAAAGATACAATAAGAAATACAGAAATTACTGTAGAAAGAGTAAAACAGAGGAATATAAATATATGGAAACAAATGAGATTATTGTTCACCATGCGACGGAGAATAACCTGAAAAATGTATCCATCCGGATACCAAAGCATCAGATCACAGTATTTACCGGAGTATCAGGTTCTGGGAAATCTTCGCTGGTTCTGGATACTCTTGCGGCGCAGTCACGCAGGGAATTAAATGATACTTTCCCGAGTTTTGTGCAGCAATATCTTCTCAAATACGGAAGACCGCATGTAGAACGGATTGAGAATCTACCGGCAGCAATTGTAATCAATCAGAAAAAGCCGTCGCCGAATCAGCGGTCGACGGTTGGAACTTATACGGATACCTATACCCTTCTGAGGCTTTTATTTTCCAGAGTGGGACAGCCTTTTGTCGGTTATTCGGACAGCTTTTCATTCAATCATCCACAGGGATGCTGCCTGCGGTGTAACGGACTTGGAGAAGTGACAGATCTGGATGTGCATAAGCTGGTGGATTTTGATAAATGTCTGAATGATGACGGGGTGATCCATTATGTGGCATTTGAGCCGGGGCAGTGGAGATGGATCCGCTATGCAAACAGTGGATTGTTTGATCTGAATAAGAAGATTAAAGACTATTCCGAAGAAGAATTGGAACTGTTTTTGTATTCACCGCAGATACGTCTTAAGAATCCACCGGAAGGATGGCCGAAAACTGCGAAATACGAAGGTCTTGTGCATCGGATGTATCGCAGTGTCCTAAATTCGGAAGAAGGAAAACTTCACAGGGAGTTATTGGATCCGATCACCAGTCATGGAGTTTGTCCGGAGTGTAATGGGGCAAGATTGAATCAGAAGGTGTTGTCCTGCAAAATTGACGGGAAAAATATTGCTGATGTAATAAAACTTCCATTATCCGAGCTGCGTGCGTGGATTGATCAAATAGAAGATCCGCTTGCAAAAGATATTCAGGATACACTGCATACCAAACTGTCTGCACTTATAGATATCGGACTGGGATATCTGTCTCTGGACAGAGGGTTATCTACTTTATCTGGTGGAGAGATCCAGAGATGCAAGATTGCAAAATGCCTGAATTCCTCGCTTTCTGATTTGTTGTATATTCTGGATGAACCGAGTGCAGGGCTTCATAATCATGATATTGAGCGGATGCGCCGTGCACTGGAAAAATTGAGAGATGGTGGAAATACGGTTGTTCTGGTGGAGCATCACCGGAAAATGATCGAGATGGCCGATCACATTGTGGAAATGGGTCCGGAACCGGGAATGGCCGGTGGAAGAGTTTTATTTGAAGGCAGTTATAAGGAACTTTTAAAGAGTGATACGCCGACCGGAGAAGAGATGCGGCTTACTACTTCTCTAAAAGCAAAGGCAAGGGAAGCGAAAGGAATATGGCGGATGGAGCATATCCATCTTCACAATCTGAAGGACATTACCATCGAATTTCCAATAGGAAATCTGGTTGTGATCGCTGGTGTTGCCGGATCCGGAAAAAGTTCTCTGATGGAAAGCTTTTACCGCAGTATGGGAGAGGATGTGGTGTTTGTAAGCCAGCGCGCTGCAGGTGCAAGTCTCAGATCCACTCCGGCGACCTATCTGGGAGTCGCAGATGAAATCCGGAAAATATTTGCAAAGCGGTGCGGTCAGAAGGCATCTTTGTTTTCTTTTAACGGCGCAGGAAAGTGTCCGGCATGTAAGGGAAAAGGAGTGATCGTATCGGATATGGCATTTATGGATGACATCGAGACGACCTGTGATGTGTGTAAAGGACTTCGGTATTCAAAAGAAGTTCTGCAATACGAAGTAGATGGAAAGAATATTGCGGAAGTGATGGATTTGACTGTTGCACAGGCAGGGGAATTCTTCAGGGGAACAAAGATCAGCGAAGCGCTGGAGCCTCTGGAAAAAGTAGGACTTTCTTATCTGCACCTGAATCAGGCACTTTCTACTTTATCCGGCGGAGAGTTGCAGCGAATGAAGTTTGCTTCCTATCTCGGAAGTAAAGACCGTATTTTCATTCTTGATGAGCCGACAAACGGATTGCATATCAAGAATGTCCGGAGTCTGTTAAAGCTTCTGAACCAGATGGTGGATGAAGGGAATTCCATTTTTGTTATCGAACATAACATAGAATTTATCAAATCCGCTGATTATGTGGTAGAATTAGGACCAGAAGGAGGAGATGCCGGAGGAAGACTGCTGTTTGCCGGTACACCGTCTGAGATGAAAATGAGTGAGAAATCTGTCACGGCAGAATATTTATGATGATACCAGATTGCTCCATTTCCATTGCTACGCAATCCCCCTATTTATAATTATGAAAGATTTACAGAAACAGAAATATTTACCAAAAAGATAGAAGAAAAGGAGACGAACGTTATGAAACTAATGATTGCATCAGATATTCACGGATCCGCATATTATTGTCTGGAAATGCTGGATGCGATGAAAAAAGAATGTCCGGACAGACTGTTACTTCTGGGCGACATCCTGTATCATGGACCAAGAAATGATCTTCCGCTGGAATACGAACCCAAAAAGGTAATCAAAATGTTAAATGAAGTCAAAGAGAAATTATTCTGTGTACGCGGAAACTGTGACACAGAGGTAGACCAGATGGTACTGGATTTTCCGATCATGGCAGATTATGCAGTGATCCCGTGCGGCAACAGGATCATTTACGCCACCCATGGACACCATCATAACGTCATGACCCCAATCCCAATGCAGCCAGGCGATATTCTCCTACACGGTCACACCCACGTACCGGCCTGGGAACCATTCGGAAACGAGAACCTCTACTTAAATCCAGGCTCCGTTTCCATCCCAAAAGAAAACAGCGCCCACAGCTACATGATCCTGGAAGACGGTCTCGCCAAATGGAAAAACCTATACGGCGAAGTTTACCACGAACTTATGCTGTAGAAAAATCTACAATATTAAGAAAAAGTAGAACCGAAAAACTATCAAATGGAAACATACAACACCTGAAAAAGTGGAAAACTTTTATCTTTGCGAAGAAGAGCTAGGACCTAAAAAATATTGAACAAAATAAAACCCCATAAATTGTCGACATTCGCCAATGTACATCCGACAATTTATGTAATAAAATGAAACTAAGAAAAGCAAAGGAGAACCTAACAATATGAGAGCTTACGAAAGATTTTTAAACTACGTTCCGGTATGGACAACCAGTGATGAGACAAGCGATACTGTCCCGTCAGCAGACAGAGAGCTGGTACTGGCAAGAATGCTTGTAGAAGAGATGAAAGGTCTTGGAATTGCAGATGCAAGAGTGGACGACAAGGGATATGTATATGGACACATCCCTGCAACTCCTGGATGCGAAGACAAGCCGTCGCTTGGTCTGGTTGCGCATATGGACACTGTGGCAGATGCATCAGGGGAAAATATAAAGCCACAGATCATTGAGAATTATGACGGGAAGGACGTTGTCCTGAAAGGTTCCGGAGATATTCTGAAAGTAGATGAGTTCCCGTACCTTGCAGAATTAAAGGGCAGAACTCTGATCACAACTGACGGAACCACACTTCTTGGGGCAGATGACAAGGCGGGAATCGCAGAGATTCTTACCGTGGCAGAAGAGATCATCAAAGAAGGACTTCCGCATGGAAAGATCTGCATCGGATTTACACCGGATGAAGAGATTGCAAGAGGAGCAAAGCATTTTGATGTGGAAGGTTTTGGTGCTGACTATGCTTACACTTTGGACGGTGATGAGGAAGGCGAGATTCAGTTCGAGAATTTCAATGCATCGACTGCATTTATCACCATTCACGGTGTCAGCGTACATACGGGATCAGCAAAAGACGTGATGGTTAATTCACAGACCATTGCAACCGAGATCCACCAGATGCTTCCGGTAAATGAAAGACCGGAGACAACCGAAGGATATGAAGGATTCTATCATCTGGTCAGCGTGCAGGGAAATGTGACAACGACTAAGATGAAATACTTTATCCGTGATTTTGATCGCAGATCTTTTGACGCAAGAGCACAGAAACTTCGTGATATCGCAGAAGAGATGAATAAAAAGTACGGCGAAGGAAAAGTGGAAGTTGAAATTGTAGAATCTTATTACAACATGCGCGAAAAGATTGAACCGTGCATGCAGCTGATCGATTACGCAAAAGCAGCGATTGAGCATGCAGGTATTACACCAATCGTGTCACCGGTCCGTGGGGGAACAGACGGTGCAAGACTCAGCTTCAAAGGACTTCCGTGTCCGAATCTTGGAACGGGCGGACATGCATTCCATGGCGTATTTGAGCATATCACGGTAGAAGGAATGGATAAAGCAGTCCTTATTGTAAAAGACATCATTAGACAGTTTGCAGAATAAAGGGGAATTTAGTAGAATTAAAGGAAATGTATTGACCGGATTCCGGCAGAATACCGTTTTGTGAAAAATCAGAAGATCGCATACTTTTTTGGAGGATGGTGTTTTTTGTGACACTGATCTGTTGTATAATGGGAATGTATAACAAAAATCCATTTACCTTTGCAATGAATGTGATCACACCGGTAGTGCTGACTGCACTTGGAATTATCATGCTGAAGCTTGCCGAGTGTGAACGTGCAAAAGAATCTGGAAAATAAAGGGGCTGAAATGCCAGGAGGAACATTATGGAGAACCAGACAATTAAAGAACTCACATCATTTATAAAGAACTCGCCGACTGCTTTTCATGCAGTAAAATCAATCCGGGATATTCTTACAAAAGAAGGATTTCAGGAGCTGAAAGAATCGGAAAAATGGAAAATAGAAAAAGGCGGAAAATATTATGTGACCCGCAACCATTCCAGCATTCTTGCATTTAAAGTCGGAAACCAACTGGATGAGTACAGCTTTCATGTAACTGCGTCCCACAGTGACTCACCGACCTTTAAGATCAAAGAGAATGCAGAGATTGAGGTGAAGAAAAAATACACGGTTCTGAATACAGAAGGCTATGGCGGAATGATCTGCTCTACCTGGTTTGACCGTCCGTTATCGGTAGCAGGGCGCGTAATTGTAAAGACGGACAGTGGAATGGAGACCAGACTGGTCAAGGTAGAAAGAGATCTTCTGATGATTCCAAGTCTTGCAATCCATATGGACCGCGCAGTCAATGAAGGCCGTGCGATCAACAAACAGGTAGACATGCTTCCGGTTTTTGCTGGATCGGCAAAAGAACCGGGTGAGATGAAAAAACTGATCGCAGAAGAGATTGGCGTAGAAGAAGAGAAGATTTATGGTATGGATCTGTTCCTGTATAACCGAATGGAGCCATCTGTATGGGGAAGAGAGAATGAATTCTTATCCTGTCCACAGCTGGATGATCTGCAGTGTGCGTTTGCGTCGCTGAATGGTTTCCTTGCAGGAGAAAATGCAAAGAATATCAATGTTTTTGCCTGCTTTGACAATGAAGAGGTTGGATCAGGAACCAAGCAGGGAGCAGCATCGACACTGTTGTCGGATGTGCTTTGGCGGATCAACAAGGCACTGGGAAAGGATGAGGAAGATTTCTATCGTGCAGTTGCCGGAAGTTTTATGCTGAGCTGTGATAATGCACATGCAGTACACCCGAATTATCAGCAGAAGACAGATGTAAATAACTGTAACTATATGAACGAAGGAATCGTGATCAAATCTCATGCCGGTCAGAAATATACCAGTGATGCAGTAAGTATTGCGATTTTCAAGGCAATCTGTGAAAAGGCAGGTGTACCGGTGCAGTTTTTTGCCAACCGTTCGGATGCGGCAGGTGGAAGTACACTGGGAAATATTGCAATGGCGCAGGTATCCATGAATACCGTGGATATCGGACTTCCGCAGCTCGCAATGCATTCGGCTTATGAGACTTCCGGTGTAAAGGATACCGGTTATCTGATCGAGGCATCCAAAGAATTTTACAGCTGTCATATCAAGGCAGCAGGCGATGGTTTGTTTGAAATTGCATAAAGAAGTATTTGCAGAGAGTTCCGGAAGAACTCTCTGCAAGTTTTTCCGAATCTGGAAGAAGGCGTATTTCGAGGAACGATAGAAAAATAAAATTCAGAGTGCATTCTAATTTTTTTATAGACAGGAAAGAAACTGTCCTGTTATAATAATTATGGTGTCAGAGCACCGAAATGGCAGAGAATGAGTAACAAGGTTGGGTAAAAGGAATGGCAGAATTAATATATCGAACACTAAGAGAAAATATTGCAGATATTATCCGGAAGAGGATCATTTACCAGGAGCTGGAGCCGGGACAGAAGATTGTGGAACAGGATCTGGCAAAGGAATTTAAGACAAGCAGGGCTCCGATTCGTGAGGCACTTAGACAGCTGGAAAATGAAGGACTTATAGAATATGTAAGAAATGCAGGATGCTCTGTAAAAGAAATTACACTGGAAGAATCATTTGAAATTTACCTTATGCGGGCGAATTACGAAACCATGGCAGTGAAGCTGATGGGAGGAAACGTTCCAGAGGATACCATTTGCCGGATGGAAGAAGTGCTGGAAAAAATGAAAAAACTGGATGAAGAGCAGTTTGACCAGGTTTTTGTCTATGATAACCAGATGCATGGACTGCTTGTAGAGATGACTGGTATGACAAGGCTCTATAAAGCATGGAAAGAGCTGAATTATGGAAATATTGTTACGGGCTTCAGCCTGAGCACGGATAAAAAGCGTGTGTTAGAAAGACAGTATCCGATTCATAAAGAACTGGTGGATGCCTGCAGGGAAAAGAACAAGGAGAAAATCTGTCACGTTCTTTCCGAACATTACATGAGAACGATCCGAAGGCTTTTGAAAGAGCAGGGATTGTCGGAAGAGGATTCCGGATTTTCATTTGATTTTCTTGTCTAGGATACAGAGAGAGGTTACAGTCTTTAGATAGTAGTAAATGGATAAATATTAATAATGAAGAGATGTGGATAGTAATATTCCACATCTTTTTTTGCTGTGTTTTGTTGAATTATAACAAAAAAAGAGTGTAAGACATGAGCTGTATTGAAAAAGTGGTGAAGTTATGCTATATTACTTATGAAGGATGACGATTGTCGACAGTCGCCAAAACAGAAAGGAAATAAAAAGTAATGGGAAAAGCACAGACTAATGAAAAACATCCAAAAGGCTTTTATGCCTGTTGTATCACATTTATGTTTGAACGCCTGGCATTTTACGGAGCAAAGCCAATCTTGCTTCTATTCCTGATCACTGCAACTTTACAGGGTGGTCTTGGTATTGAGCGAACAGATGCGGCAGTCATGGCAGCGAATCTGACAGCGTACACCTATATGGCACCGCTGATCGGAGGAATTATCTCTGACAGATGGCTGGGAGCGAGATATGCGATCTCTCTGGGATATATTATCATGGCAATCGGATATCTGGTAGGCTGGAAGGCAACAGGTCCGGGAATGGTCAATCTGATGATCATTCTTGTATCGATTGGAACCGGTCTTTTCAAAGGAAACTTAAACGCTCTGATCGGAAGACAATATCAGAACAAAGAGCTTCTGGATGCTGCATTTTCCATTCAGTATTCTTATGTAAATGTTGGGGCTTTCGTAGGTTCACTGCTTACCGGATTTTTGTATCTCCACTTATTTAAAAAAGGCGATGTGCTTGGATTCCGTCAGTGCTTCTTTGTGGCATCGATCTGGTGCATCGTTGGTCTGGCATGGTTTGTGCTGAACTGGAAAAACCTTCAGGGACAGGGTGTGAAACCATTCAAGTATCTTACGGATGAGAATGGAAATGTGATCGGGTCTAACGAAAAGAAAGAAGATGGGAAGAACGACAAGCAGCCGCTTACAAAATTGGAAAGAAACCGTATGATAGCGATCATTCTTGTATCGGCACTCTCTGTTATCTTCTGGCTGTTCTACTATCAGCAGGATCTTGCGCTTGTCATTTATATGACCGATTATGTGAAGATGAGTATTGGCTCTTTTGACATTCCGCCGTCATGGGTTACTACTACATGGAACGGACTTTTGTGTGTCGTTCTTGGTGGTGTGATGGCAGCCATCTGGAAGAAACTTGCCGAGCGTCCGCAGGGCGATATGAATATGTTTAAGAAAGTAGCACTTGGCTTCCTTTTTGTAGGACTTGCGTTTGGAGTAATGGTTGTTTGTGAACTGGTTCGCGGAGTTGGCGTAGATGCTTCTGTAAAAGCAAGCGTTTTCTGGCCATTCCTGTTTGTAACGGTTATTACAATCGGAGAGATGTGTTTCTCACCGCTGCGTAATGCATTTGTAAGTAAGTATGCGCCGAAGAAATATCTCTCACTTTTGATGGGGGTTATCGCAATTTCTACATTTGGCGCAAACAAGTTAAGCCCGTTTGTACAGGCATTTATTGAAAAATTTGATGTGTTCCCTGTATTTGTTGGAATCACAGTCATTATGTTAGTATTTACAGCACTTATCTTCTTGGCTAACAAGAAGCTGAACAGCCTTGTTGAAGGGAAAGAAGAAGCTTAAATGATTCTGCCAAAAAGAGAAAAAAGAAGTCCGGTGATCGAAGGAAAGATCACCGGATTTTCTTTTAACCGAGCATTTCGATAAATGCCCCGAGTCTTGTATTGATCTGTGCCTGGTCACCAGAAGAATAGTCTGTATTGATTGCAATATACGGAAGTCCTTTTTCTTTGGTGACAAAGGTGCGGATCGCATCGGACTCAATGGCAAAGGTATGACATGCCTGCAGAAGGACCTCAACGACACCATCTACCTGATATTCATCAATCTGGGCATCAAGCGCCTCGAGACGTCCCGGGTTCGGACTCATGACCGAACAGTTTACACGAAGATATTTTTCGGCGATTGCAGTGATTGGATCCTTTGTCTCATCAATCGGATCTTTTTTCTCACGTGGACCGCAACAGTTCTCAAAGCCGACAACATCTGCTCCGAGTTCTTCAATCTGGCGTACAATTTTGTCGATCACGCCGGTGGTCGGACATCCGGTAATGAGAACTCTCGGACGGGATGGTTTGCCTTTATATTCCTTTTCATAAAGCTCTTTAAGCTCAGCGGTACGGTGTTCCAGGTATTTGATTTTTTCTTCCAGATCAACCGTGAATTCGTTCGAGGAAATAACCGTGTTGATCTCATAACCGGTAATCGGAGTCGGTTTTAAGCGTCCAATCTCAAAGAAGTCAAGGACGGCCTTGCGTTCCCGGTTGCGAAGATGGATTGCTTTGCGGATCTGCTCATCTGTGATCCTTATGTGATAGAAATCCTCCAGATCTTCTTTGACGCTGATTACCTCCTGTTTCCAGAATTCCAGCGCACCGCGGCCTGTTTTTCCTGGCGGAAGCTGCATAATATGGCAGTGCTTAAGCTCGGACATCAGTTCATACATTTTCTTTTTTCCATCGCAGGTTGTCTCTGCGAGTACCATGTCTGAAAAATAGAAGAATGGACAGCGGTCAGCGAGGGCGGCACCGTAGCTTGCCTTGATCAGAGGACAAAGGTTCTGTGGCAGTCTGGTCTCTGCAATCGGGATATTGTCATCTCCGATTCCGCAAAGTACAACTGCAGCTGCGTCTGCAGCTTCAATCAGTTCCCATGGGGTGTAGGTACAGAAAACTCCGACAATTCTGCGCCCGGACTCCTTCAGCTCTTTCATTTTCAGAAAAGCATTCTTTCTTGCTTCCGGATAGGTTTCAAAATCTTCCGGTAATTTTAAATTGGTCATTTTCAGATCTCCTTTTTTATAAATGATAGTTTTATCATAAGCGTTTTTAAACGAGATGTATAATTGATATTTTTTATAAAGAAGGAAATTTAAAGATGTTTTCAATGGAAATTCTTAAGAATTCATGATGCCAGGAGGATAGCATTGTGATTGGATTCAAAATAAGGTATATTGAAAACAGGAACGTAAAGTAGAGCGAAAAGAAAAGGAGAACATTTATGGGGGCATTGATTCATATAGAAAATATGAAGAAAATCTACAATCCGGGTGAGAATGAAGTCCGTGCACTTGACGGGATCGATCTGGATATCGAAAAAGGAGACCTGGTTGCGATTGTGGGACATTCAGGCTCGGGAAAATCAACGCTGATGAATATGCTCGGCTGTCTGGATACACCGACTTCCGGCAAGTATGTTCTGGACGGGCAGGATGTGGCGAGTATGACAGATAATCAGCTTGCAGATGTGCGGAATAAAGAGATCGGTTTCATTTTCCAGGGATTCAACCTGATCAGTAATCTGGATGCAGTTGGAAACGTAGAGCTTCCGCTGGTATACCGCGGGGTGTCAAAAAATGAGAGAAAGCAACTTGCGATGGAAGCCCTGAAAAGTGTCGGTCTGGAAGACCGGATGAAGCATAAGCCGAATGAAATGTCCGGAGGACAGCAGCAGAGAGTTGCGGTGGCAAGAGCGGTTGCCGCAAAACCGCCGATCATTCTTGCCGATGAACCGACCGGCAATCTGGATACGAAATCAACACAGGAGATCATGGAAATCCTGAAAGAACTGCACAGGTCAGGCAGAACGGTTATTATCATCACACATGATGAAGAGATTGCCAGTCAGGCACATCGGGTGATCCGGATACTGGATGGCAGGATTGAAGAAGATTATTGTAACAGGTAATGCACAAAGTTAAAGTTCGTTTTGGATTTCAACTAATCTTTTAAAATGCAACATTTTCGTTTACCTTTCCAGGTAAATGCGGTAAAATAAAAGAAAAAGGAATCTGGCATCAAAAGCCAGATAAGACAGGAGGGTTTTTGTATGAAGATGATTATGGCAATCCTGCATAAGGATGATGAACTGGAGACGATAGAGGAACTGAATATTGCCGGATACATGGTAACAAAGCTGGCTACAACCGGTGGATTTCTGAAGAAAAAGAGCACCACGATCATGGTTGTAGTGGATGATGAGAAGGTAGCAGAGGCACTGAAGATCATCAAGAAGAATTCTGGCGAAAGAAAGACGATCACTTATGCAAACCCGGCATTGATCTCAGGGCAGAGCAGCATGAGCGCAGCACCGTCCGTTCCGATCAATGTGCAGGTAGGCGGAAGTACGATTTTTGTACTGAACGTGGAGCAGATGGAGAAATACTAAAGTTTATGGAAATTGTAATCTTGAGTTTTACAGATGCAGGCTGTCAGATGGCCTGTAAAGTCAGAGAGAATTTCATACAAAGCGGATACCGTGTCAAAGTGTATACTTTGACACGGTTTTGCAGATTATACGGATTTCATGCTTTTCCGGAAGATAAGAAAAGCTGGATAGGCAGCCTCTGGGGAGAGAAGGCTTTGTTTTTTATCGGGGCGGCAGGAATCGCAGTGCGGATGATCGCCCCTCATGTGAAAGACAAATTTACCGATTCGCCGGTTCTGGTGATGGATGAAAAAGGAAGCTATGTGATTCCGCTCCTGTCGGGACATGTGGGCGGAGCTGTAGAGCTTGCAAAGGAAATTGCGGAGAAAATAAATGCGCAGGCAGTACTTACTACAGCAACGGATGTAGAACAAAAGTTTGCAGTAGATGTATTTGCAAAAAGCAATGGTCTGGTACTGACAGACCGGAAAAAAGCAAAGGAGATCTCAGCTGTGGTTCTGGATGGGAATAAGATTGGACTTTACAGTGTATTTCCAATAGAAGGAAAGTTTCCGGAGGAATTAAAGCTATGTGAAACAGAAGAGTTTCTCAGAAACTATCCATATGGAATCCGGATTGCAGGAAGAAGTGGTGAAAGGCGGGAAGAAGAGACGATTCTGGATCTTCCGCCGAAGAACTTGGTGCTGGGAATCGGATGTCGCAAAGGGATTTCCGAAGAAGAAATCCAAAGCGCGGTCAATGAGGCAAAAAAGATCCTTGGATTTACAGAAAAGGAAGTCATTGAGATCGACAGTATTGATCTGAAAAAAGAAGAGGAGGGATTACTTTCTTATGCGGCAAAGTGGAAGCTTCCATTTTACACGTTTTCAGCAGAAGAGTTGGGAAAGGTTAAATGTGTCAGCTCCCATTCGGAGTTTGTCAGGAAGGTCACGGGTGTGGACAATGTATGTGAGCGGGCGGCGATCCTTGCAGCCGGAGAGGATGGCAGGCTTCTGATGCCGAAGCAGTGCATGAATCGGGTGACAATAGCAGTGGCAGAAAAGAAGGTAAGGATCAGAATATGAAGCGGATTTTAATATTTTCAGGGACAACAGAGGGAAGGCGGATTACGGAATTTCTGGATGGAAGAAATGTAAAAGTTTATGTCAGTGCCGCAACCGAATATGGAAAAGAATGTACCGGAGAGCATGAGAATGCGGAAGTCTTTTTTGGGCGTATGGATCAGAAGCAGATGACAGAGATGATAAAGGAAAAGCAGATCGATCTGGTGATCGATGCAACCCATCCATTCGCACAGCTTGTGACTGGGGAGATAAGGAGAGCCTGCGAAATCTCCGGTGTGCAGTATCTGCGTTGCCTGCGGGAGAAGATGGAAGCAGTGCCGGATGAAGCGGATCGGGTGATCTGGGCGCAGTCGGTTGAAGATGCGGTGGAATATCTGCAAAATACAGAAGGAAAGATCCTGATTACCACCGGAAGCAAGGAACTGATAAAATATACAAAGCTTACGGAGTATAAAGAGCGCTGCTTTGCGCGAGTCCTCTCTACGGAGCAGGCGGTTATGGAGTCGGTCGCGCTTGGCTTTGAAGGAAAGCATCTCATTGCAATGCAGGGACCATTTTCAAAGGAGATGAACGTGGCTACGATCCATCAGACAGGCGCAAAATATTTTGTGACCAAAGAATCGGGAAAAGCCGGAGGCTTTGGAGAAAAGGTACAGGCAGCAAAGGAAACAGGGGCAGTTCTTGTTGCGGTAGGAAGACCAAAAGAAACAGGGAGAACATTTTCAGAAGTCTGTAAATGGCTGGAAAAGAATCTGTAATAAAAGTTCAGAAAATAGTTATGGGGAGATAAAGTCAGAGATCAGAAAGGCAGATGGGGAAGATGAATCTGACAGATTTGCATTATGTAGTTGAAATCGATAAGAGTGGATCAATCTCAAAGGCGGCGAAGGAACTTTATGTGGCGCAGCCAAATCTTAGTAAAGCGATCAAGCATCTGGAGCGGGAATTTGGAATTTCTATCTTTGAGCGGTCGTCAAAGGGAGTTAAGGCGACAAGAGAAGGACAGAAATTTCTGGAGTATGCCAAAAGGATCATTTACGAAATAGAGGAAATGAAAAGGGACTGCAGTGATCTGGGGAAAGAAAATCTCTCATTTAAGATTACTGTTCCGAGGGCAAGTTACATTTCCAGTGCATTTGCAGAGTTTATCGGAATGCAGAGCAAGGAAACGGCGATCAAAGCAGAATTTCAGGAAAGCAGTTCTATGCATGCCATTGAAAATGTGTTGCAGAACGGGTATTCCATGGGAATCATCCGGTATCTGTGCGAGAATGAACCTTATTTTCAGTCGCTTCTTGATCTGAAAGGGCTGGATGCAGAACTTCTGGCAGAGCTTCCGTATGTGATCTTAACTTCTGCGGATGGAGATCTTGCAAAGAGGGAGTTAAAGATAAGAGAAGAACTGGAAGATGGTGTGGAAATCCTGCATGGGGACTGGAAACTTCCGACCGGAGAATACACCGAGCTGAGTGAGAATGGAGAGTCGCTTTATCCACATAATAAAATTTATATTTTTGAAAGGGGAAGCCAGTTTGATATTTTGCGGGAAGTAAAAAACAGTTATATGTGGGTATCGCCAGTACCGGAAAAATTAAGGAAAAACTACAATCTGGTGCAGAAGCATGCCGGATTTTCCAGACAGATGATCCGGGATGTGCTGATCTACAAAAAGGGTTATCAGAAAAAATTGTACGAAAGAGAATTTATTGGGCATTTAAAAGAAACAATCCGTGAAATGATGTAAATGAGAGCAGAATGATATATCGGACCAAGATATATCCATTCTGCTCTTTTTGTGTATTTGATGAGCTGGGTACACATTTATCCGTCTATTCATAAATACTAATACTTTTGATTCTTGTATTATTATATATTGGAAAATATATAGCTATCATATATGAAACGTATAAACGAAAACTATAGATATATGTTATAATGTCATAAAAATAATAGAATAATAAGAAGGAAATGTACAATATGACGAAGGAGGAAATGGAATGTTAGATGCATCTTATTATCAGAAAACGGATGAGATCATTGCCATGCATACAAGGGAGGAACGCTCATTGATACCGATCATTCAGGATATTCAGGAGGAATACCGTTATCTTCCACCGGAACTGCTTACCTATGTAGCAAAACAGATCGGGATTACAGAGGCAAAAGCGTACAGTGTGGCAAGCTTTTATGAGAATTTTTCATTTGAACCGAAAGGAAAGTATGTGATCAAGGTCTGTGACGGAACAGCCTGTCATGTGCGTAAATCCATTCCTATCCTGGAAGCGCTGTATAAAGAGCTGGGGTTAAATGAGCACAAGCATACATCAGACGATATGCTTTTTACAGTAGAGACTGTATCCTGTCTTGGAGCCTGTGGACTTGCACCTGCGATCACAGTTAATGATGAAGTACATCCGAAGATGTCACCGGAGAAGGTAATCAAACTTCTTGAAGAACTGAGAGGTGAAGAAAATGAAAATTGAAAACAGAACGGAACTGAAGGAATATCGTATTGAATGTCAGAAAAAACAATCGGCTGACTGCAGAGTACTGGTTTGCGGGGGAACCGGATGTCTGGCAAGTGGATCAGGCAAGATTTATGAAAAGTTAAAAGAACTGACAAAAGATCATACAGGGGTAGAAGTAAAGATCGGGGAAGAAATCGCACATACAAAGGTTATGAAGAGTGGATGTCATGGCTTCTGCGAGATGGGACCTCTGGTAAGAATTGAGCCATATAATTATTTATATATTAAAGTAAAACTGGAAGACTGCGAAGAGATTTATAACAAAACAATCCTGGGCGGCAGACCGGTAGAGCGACTTCTCTACAAGATGGATGGAGTGACCTATCCGTCACAGGAAGAGATTCCGTTCTACGCAAAGCAGACCAGACTGGTACTGAAGAATTGCGGACATATCGACGCAGAGCATATTGGGGGTGCACTTGCAGTCGGTGCTTATGCTGGAATCGAAAAGGCACTCTTTGAGATGACACCGGAAGCAGTGATCCAGACAATCTATGATTCGAATCTGCGTGGACGTGGAGGTGCTGGATTCCGCACCGGCAGAAAGTGGCAGCAGGTTGCTTCCCAGAAAGAAAAGATCCGCTATGTGGTCTGCAATGGTGATGAAGGTGATCCGGGTGCATTTATGGATCGAAGTATCATGGAAGGTGATCCGCACCGTATGATCGAGGGCATGATGATCGCAGCATATGCAGTACAGGCACAGGAAGGCTATATCTATGTACGTGCAGAATATCCGCTTGCGATTGAAAGACTGAAGACAGCGATCAGCCAGGCAGAGGCAATCGGACTTTTAGGAGACAACATTCTTGGAACCAATTTCAGTTTCCATTTACATATCAACCGTGGTGCAGGTGCATTCGTCTGTGGAGAAGGCAGCGCACTGACGGCATCCATTGAAGGAAAACGTGGAATGCCGAGAGTAAAACCGCCACGTACAGTAGAGCAGGGATTATGGGCAAGACCAACTGTTCTTAATAATGTAGAAACCTATGCCAATGTTCCAATGATCGTAACAAATGGTGCAGACTGGTTCAAAGGAATCGGTACACCAGAGAGTCCCGGAACGAAAGCATTTGCACTGACCGGTAATGTAAGAAATACAGGACTGATCGAAGTACCAATGGGAATTACATTGCGCGAAGTTATTTATGACATCGGCGGTGGAATCCAGAATGACAAGAAATTCAAAGCAGTACAGATCGGTGGTCCGTCCGGTGGATGTCTGACCGAGGATCAGCTGGACAGTAAGATGGACTTTGATTCACTGGCGAAGATCGGGGCAATGATCGGTTCGGGCGGTCTGGTTATCATGGACGAGGATACCTGTATGGTAGAGGTTGCCAGATTCTTCATGAGTTTTACACAGAGAGAAAGCTGTGGAAAATGTGTTCCTTGCCGTGAAGGTACAAAGAGAATGCTTGAAATCCTGGAGCGTATTGTAGCAGGAAACGGAAAACCATCCGATATGGACGAGCTTCGTGAACTGGCAGATATGATTGAGAGTACGGCGCTTTGCGGACTTGGAAAGAGCGCACCGAAACCGGTTATCAGTACCATGAATGCATTTGAAGAGGAATATCTGGAACATATCAACGAGAAACGCTGCCGGACAGGTGTCTGTTCAAATCTGCGTAAATTCCAGATCGATCCGGAGATATGCAAGGGCTGCTCGAAGTGTGCAAGAAACTGTCCGGCAGGTGCAATTGAAGGCGTGCTGAAATCTCCTTATCATATCAATCAGGAGAAATGTATCAAGTGCGGAGCCTGCATGGAACAGTGTCCGTTTAAAGCAATTCATATCGAGAAATAGGAGGAATGAGTCATGGGATATATGACAATAGATGGAAGGAAGGTAGAGTTTACAGATGAGCCGAATGTACTTTCTGTCATCCGTAATGCAGATATAGATATACCGACACTCTGCTACCATTCAGAACTGTCTGTGTATGGAGCCTGTCGTTTGTGTACCGTAGAAGATGAGAGAGGAAAGACGTTTGCATCCTGTTCAGAACCGCCAAGAGATGGGATGGTCATTTACACGAATACTCCGCGTCTTATGAAATATCGTAAGATGATTCTGGAGCTTTTACTTGCTGCACATTGCAGAGACTGTACAACCTGTATCAAGAGTGGAGAATGTCAGCTTCAGGCGCTGGCACACCGTATGGGCGTCACAACCGTCCGATTTGAAAATACAAAAGAACAGTATCCACTGGATTTCAGTTCACCGTCAATCGTGCGTGACCCGAATAAATGTATTCTCTGTGGTGACTGTGTCCGTATGTGCGACAATGTACAGTCTGTTAATGCGATTGATTTTGCATACCGGGGAACAAAGGCTCTGGTAACACCGGCATTTAACAAAAAGATTGCAGAGACAGACTGCGTAAACTGTGGACAGTGCAGGGTTGTCTGTCCTACAGGTGCGATCAGTATCAATACCAATATCGAAGTGATCTGGGATTTTCTTGCAGATAAGAATACAAAGGTGATCGCACAGATCGCACCGGCAGTCCGGGTCGCAGTCGGCGATCAGTTCGGCCTTCCAAGAGGGGAAAATGTGATGGGAAAACTCGTCAATGTGTTGCACCGCCTTGGATTTGATGAAGTTTATGATACTTCTTATGGTGCAGACCTTACGGTGATCGAGGAATCTGAAGAGCTTCTTGAACGACTTGCATCCGGAGAAAATCTCCCATTATTTACATCCTGCTGTCCGGCATGGGTAAAATTCTGTGAGAACCGTTATCCGGATCTGGCAAAAAATCTGTCAACCTGCCGTTCACCGCAGCAGATGTTTGGTGCTGTGATCCGTGAATACTATAAGGATCCGGAAAAGAATGGTGGAAAGAGAATCGTTTCTGTATCGATCATGCCGTGTACTGCAAAGAAAGAAGAGATTTTAAGACCGGAATCTTCCACGAATGGAAAACAGGATATTGATTATGTACTGACTACAACAGAGCTGATTACAATGATCCGGAAATCCGGTATCCGCTTTGAAAATCTGGAGATCGAAGCATCCGATATGCCGTTTGGTATCGGATCTGGTGCAGGTGTGATCTTCGGAGTAACCGGTGGTGTGACAGAAGCCGTACTCAGGCGCCTTCGTGAAGGACATAACCGTGTGGAAATGGATAAGATCAAATTCAGTGGAGTTCGTGGAGAAGAAGGACTGAAAGAAGTAGAGTTTGATTACAACGGACGTACTATCCATGCAGCTGTTGTCAGTGGACTTGGAAATGCAGATGCGCTGATGAAGAAGATCCAGAAGGGCGAGGTACATTACGACTTTGTTGAGGTTATGGCATGCAGGCGCGGATGTATCATGGGTGGCGGACAGCCAGTCCCGGCAGGTCCGAGAAGCAGGATAGCCAGAAGCAAAGGCCTGTATGATACCGATATCAATACGCAGATTAAGAAGTCGAATGAGAATCCGCTGATCCTGTCATTATATGATGAACTTCTGAAAGGAAAGACCCACGAATTACTTCATCGTAATTTTGAGGCAGCGAAAAAATAAAATTGTACGAAAAAGAGTATAAGACAATGCAGTCGTCGATCTGGTGGCTGCATTGTCTTATTTCAGAGTATTTCCATACATTCACTGGCACTTTTTTCTCATTTCGATCCCCTTCGCTTTCTATATATAAATGAAGTAGGTCATGAAATTATGATAAACATATAGTCATTAAGGTGTCGATTTTGAAACAAAAACTTCCGGGATTTTTAATGGAGAGTTTGGAAAAAATAGGGAAATAAACCAGGAAAGATGACTCTTGTCAAGAAGAAACATATCTGTTATAGTGAGTAAGAATAAATAAAGAAACTTTTTCAGTGCTAGGCAGAAGAATTTCTGGTCGGCTTAAAAGGGAATCAGGTGAAAGTCCTGAGCGATCCGGTCACTGTAAATGAGGAGCAAAGCGGCGGCAAGCCATTGCATAAAAATGTGAGAAGGTGCAGCTTTGTTAAGATCCATAAGCCAGGAGACCTGCTGAAAGAGAGTAAATTGCTTCCGATGAAAGCGCGTTTACATACACAAAGAAATGATATCTTGCTTCATACTGAGTATGAAAGCAAGATTTTTGTGCTGCCATATATACGGAAAAGAGTTCCGGTGGCAGAGGATGTAGGTGAAGTCTGCTTTCAGGAAAAAGGAAGCAGATTTTTTTGCATACGATGAGCCAAGTGCAGATTTATGCTTGCACGAGGAACTGAATTTGGCGAATGTACATCATCGAGCTGTCAAGCGACAAAAGATCAGGACATCAGGAGGAAGAGTTGGATTATGAAGAGGAATTCAAAACAGTTTCTTGCACTTTTCATGGCAATTGCAATGTCGGTTACACCGGTTTCTTATGCTTACGCTGAGGACAGTGCAGTGGCAGGAGTAGAAAATACAGAATCAGGTCAGCAGACTGTAGAAGTAACAGACGGAAAAATCGGTGCGGCAGACGCAGCAGGTCAGCCGGCTGAAGAAGTGACTGGACAGGAAGAAGAAACGACTGCCGGACAGGGAACGGACGAGAATCAGAAGAGTCAGGAAGAGCCGAAAGCAGAAGAAAATGCGGCAACAGGGAATGTAACTGAGGCAGAGAAGAAAGAAGCGGGCGAAGACGGAAAGAGCGAAGAGAAAGCTGCAGAGGAGCAGAAGGTTAAGTCGGAAGAAACGGCGGAAAATGCCGGGGAAGTGAAGACGCAGGAAGCGAAAAATATTATCAGTGATTTTGCAATGTTTAAGGTTGGACCGTCTTCTGTTGTAAAAGAAAATGATCACCTGAAAGTTTCGATAGAAACAGAGAGTAAAACTTACAATAAAATTTATATTGGAAGTAAAGCTGATACAGTTGAACGGAAAGAAGAAAAGGCGATAGTTGGAACGGGAACAGGCAAAGGGTATTTATTTACGTTTGAACTTCCACTGTCAGCAGATGGAACGGATGTTGCCTTTGTACCACATAGCCAAGAGAACGGCTGGGAGAGTAGGAAAGCAGACGGAGATTACACGCTTCATATCTCATCGTCAGCAGAAAATAAAAAAGACGACACAGAAAATCCTGAACAGAGAGGCAATTCAGGAGAGAGCAAACCGGGAACCGAAAGTGGCGAGAATCAGAAAGAAGATGAGAGTACTAATAAGACCTTACCTGGTGGAAAGTATGCAATAAAAGAGGTTACTTCTAGTTCACCTATGTTCCGTGTAGTAAGTTGTGAACTTATTTCAGCTAATGGGGAAATGTATGCAGATATTACACTTAATGGGACAGGTTACGATTATTTATATGCCGGAACAGCTGATGCAGCCGGAAAAGCAAAACAGGAAGAGTGGAGTTGTTATAAAGAGAATGCACTTGGACGGTATGTATATAGAGTTAAGGTAACGAGTGTAGATAAAGGAATTGCGATAGCTGCACATTCGAAAAAAAATAATAAATGGTATGACCGTACATTAACTTTTAATACAATTGGAATGACTAAGGCTGTAGAAGCGGAAGATGGAACTTATAAGGCAAATGTAACTTCAAGCTCATCTATGTTTAAAGTTACAGATTGTGTTCTTACATCAAAGAACGGAAAGATGACTGCAAAGGTTACACTTAGTGGAACTGGCTATGATTATTTGTATGCAGGAACCAGTGCGAAAGCTGCTGCCGATTCAGCGAACTGGGTAAAGTTTGTTGAGGAGAATGGTAAGTATACCTATATAATTCCGGTAGATGCACTGGATGCAGAAATTCCGGTGGCTGCACATTCGAAAAAAAATAATAAATGGTATGACCGTACATTAGTATTTTCATCAACAGGTGTAAAAAAACCAGGCAGTAACGGTCCTGCAAATGGCAATAATGGCAACACCAACCAGGGAAATAGCACCAGCCAGAACACCAACTTTGGAACTGGCACCACTTCCGGCAACACAGGCACAAACCAGACCCCGGACAAAGAATCCAAATATGAGGCAGATTTAAATGGTGGAACTGCCCGTGTAAACAGTGCAACAACACTTGCAGACGGTGTCTATACACCGGATAAATTTTCCTGGTCAGGTGGAACCGGAAAGGTCAGCATCAGTTGTACCAAGATTACCGTGACAGGCGGTCAGGCATATGCTACCATTGTATTTAGCAGTGGTTCTTATGGCTATGTAAAGGCGAATGGAAATACCTATTATCCGACAACAACCGGAAGTACGTCTACATTTGTCATTCCGGTAGAACTGAACAAGAACAATACGATCATTGGTATGACAACCAAGATGTCAACAGCGCATGAAATCAGCTATTCGATTTTCATTTACCTAAGTGCTGCAGCAAAAGCAGACGGAACTACAGTAAGTGGGGAGACCAATTTAAGTGCAGATACACTGGATGAGAAAGCGCCGGAAATCATGGGACTTTCTTATCAGTCTGAGACAAAGGTAGAGCATGCTAAGTACTTCAAGATCTATCATTATGATCAGGGAATCACTCTTTTAGAAATCGATCAGAGAAAAGATGAGGATACAAAAGAGACCAAGACAAAGGATACAAAAGAAGATACAGATTCCGGACTGACACCGGCACAGGAAGAACAGCTTGCGCTTTACAAAGCAAAGATCGTCCGTTATCTGATCGTTCCGGAAGACGCAGAAATTCCGGCAGGTCTGGATAAAGAAATGATCGTGATCCAGAAGCCAAAGAAGTCTGCATATGTAGGTTCAGAGGAAGTACTGGAAATCCTGGATAAGCTGAATGCAACAGACCAGATTACATCAGTAGGGGTAAAACAGAAGAACTGTAAGGTAGAAGGCATTGCAAAAGCAATGAAAGCTAAGAAGATCATTTATGCAGGAACCTATAAGAAACCGGAAAATAAAAAACTGATGAAGAGTAAGTGTGATCTTGCAATCCTTTCCAATAAAATTCTTCCGGATGAAAAGAATGAGAAGAAAATGTCGGTAGAAGATCAGCAGAAGAGATACGAAGAGCTGGCAGAAAAATTTGTTCTTCTGGATGTTCCGATGATCGTTGACCGGTCAGCAGATGAGGAAAAGGATGATGCAAAAGCAGAGTGGAGCAAGGTTTACGAGGCAATTTTCGCGCAGACAGACAGTACAGATTCTTCTGCAAAAAACTAGGTAGATTCTTTTTTGGATACAGAGGTAGAAAATGAAAAAGAGAACGATGCGTCTGGGGTGCATTCTTTTGAGTACAGTGCTGCTTGGGACGGCAGCACTGACCGGATGCGGGCAGACGAAAAAGAATACAACAGATACAAAAAAAACAGAAAGCAGCAGTACGAAAGAAAGTGCCAAAGAAAAAAAAGGTCCGGAGATTGACGGACTCACTTATGAATCCGCGATGGATCTGGAATATGCCGAAGGTTTTCAGGTATATTACTACAAAGACGGCTATAAGATGATCGATATCAAAGACGATGCAAAATTTCTGGTCGTCCCGGAAAATCAGGATGTGCCGGATGGAGCCGAGGAGGATTACGTGATCCTTCAGCAGCCGCTGGATCATATTTATCTTGCGGCGACATCTGCAATGGCACTTTTTAATGCGATCGATTCTCTGGATAATATCACAATGACAGGTACCCAGGCTTCCGGATGGTATATTGAAAATGCAGTCAAAGCGATGGATGACGGGAAAATAAAATTTGCAGGGAAATACAGTGAACCGGATTATGAGATGCTGGTGGACGAAGACTGTGATCTTGCCATCGAATCGACCATGATCCTTCACACACCGAAGGTACAGGAGATGATTGAATCTCTGGATATCCCGGTGATGATCGACCGGTCCAGCTATGAATCGCATCCTCTAGGAAGAACTGAATGGATCAAACTTTATGCAGCAATGCTGAATAAAGAAGATGCAGCGGATGCATTTTTTGAAAAGCAGGTGGAAAATGTCGATGCGCTCAAAGATTTTAAGAATACCGAGAAGACAATTGCATTTTTCTATGTAAGCAGTGACGGAACGGTGGTAGTAAGAAGAAGTGATGATTATATTCCGAAAATGATCGAACTTTCCGGTGGAAGATATGTATTCGATGATCTGACTGGCGATGACAGTAATACTTCAGCAGTAAAACTTACAATGGAAGAATTTTACGCACAGGCGGCGGATGCAGATTATCTGATTTATAATTCAAGTATCGATAATCCAATCAACAGTGTAAAAGATCTGGAAGAAAAAGATGCACTTTTTTCTGATTTCAAAGCAGTCAAAGAAGGAAATGTATGGTGTACCGGTAAATATCTGTATCAGGCAACCGATATCGTCGGGGAACTGATCACGGATATGAATCTGATGCTGACAGGCGGCGATGAAAGCAAGATGACATTTTTATACCATGTAAAATAGAAAACGGAGAAGAAAATGGGACAGGCAGGAATGAAAAATAACTGGAAAAGGAATACAAGATATATGGGAGTCTTTGCGGTGCTGGCAGCAGTTTTTTGCATGATCGTAGTGCTGAACATCAATACCGGAAATGTACAGATCTCGGTTCCTGAGATTTTACGGATCCTGTTTCTGAAAAAAGGAACACAGGTGCAGATGAATATTATCTGGAAAATCCGTCTTCCGCGTGTCCTGATGGCGGGGATTCTGGGAGGGGCACTTGCCCTTTCCGGATTTTTATTGCAGACATTTTTTTCCAACCCGATCGCAGGACCGTATGTACTGGGGATTTCTTCGGGTGCAAAGATGATGGTCGCTCTGGCGATGATCATCTTTTTAAAATATTACACTTTGGTATCATCTTATATACTGATCATTGCAGCATTTATCGGATCTATGCTTTCAATTGGATTTATCCTGCTTCTTGCAAGAAAAATCCGGAATATGGCAACTCTTCTGGTTGGCGGAATCATGATCGGTTATATCTGCTCGGCAGTAACTGATTTTGTAGTGACTTTTGCGGAGGATTCAGATATCGTGAATCTGCATGGCTGGTCACAGGGAAGCTTTTCCGGTATGAGCTGGAGCAATGTAAAGGTAGCAGCGCTTATGGTAGGAATCACACTGATCCTTACCTTTTTCCTGTCAAAGCCGATCGGAGCGTATCAGCTGGGAGAAATGTATGCGCAGAGTATGGGGGTCAATATCCGTGTGTTCCGGGTGCTTCTGATTCTGCTTTCCAGTGTATTTTCCGCATGTGTGACTGCATTTGCAGGACCGATTTCATTCGTTGGAATCGCAGTTCCGTACTTGATCAAGCATCTTCTCGGGACGGCAAAACCGCTGGTTGTGATACCGGCAACATTTCTTGGCGGGGCGGTGTTCTGTATGGGATGTGATCTGATTGCGCGTATGGCATTTGCACCACTGGAGCTGAATATCAGTACTGTGACTTCGATCTTTGGTGCACCGATCGTAATTTTCATGATGATAAAAGGAAGAAAAGGGAAATAAATATGAGTGAGAACTATTTTCAGATGAAAGATCTTTCTGTCGGATATCATGGAAATGTACTGATCCATGATATCTGTACAGAGATTAAAAAAGGTGAGATATTGACACTGATTGGACCAAACGGTTCCGGGAAATCTACGATTTTAAAAAGTATTACCAAACAGCTTACGCTCATTGGAGGTAAGGTGACGATCGGTGAAAAGAATCTGAAAGACTTATCTTACAAAGAGCTTGCAACGAAGATGGCAGTGGTGCTGACACAGCGGGCAAAACCGGAGCTGATGACCTGCTATGAGGTCGTAGCAGCAGGGCGGTATCCTTATACAGGACGGCTCGGGATATTAACGCGAGAAGATGAGAAAAAGACACAGGAAGCACTGGAAATTGTCCATGCAACAGAATACGCAGAAAAAAGTTTTGAGGCGATCAGTGACGGGCAGAGACAGCGGATCCTTCTGGCAAGAGCGATCTGCCAGGAACCGGAGGTACTGATCCTGGATGAACCCACTTCTTTTCTGGATATCCGTTATAAGCTGGAGTTGCTTACTATTTTGAAAAATATGGCGAAAGAAAAGCAGATCACGGTCATTATGTCACTTCATGAGATCGATCTGGCGCAGAAGATCTCGGATAAGATCCTGTGCGTTAAAGGAGATACAATTTTCGGTTATGGAGAGCCGGAGGCGATTTTTAAAGAAGATTTTATCCAGAAACTTTATGAGATCGACAACGGGCATTTTGATCCTGTGTTCGGAAGTGTGGAGCTTGCAAAGGCAGAGGGAGAGGCAGAAGTATTTGTGATCTCTTCCGGAGGCAGTGGAATCCCTGTTTACCGGAACCTTCAGAAAGCAAAGATTCCATTTTCGGCAGGAATCCTGTATACTAATGATATTGACTATCATCTGGCAGAACATCTGGCAGTCAGTGTAATCGAAGAAGAGCCATTTGAACCGGTAAGCGACCGTGCATTTGAACGGGCAAAGCAGATGATCAGGCAGTGTAAAAAGGTGATAAATGCAGGAATTGTGATTGGGACAACCAACCAGAAGATAAAAGAACTGCTTGTATTTGCAGAAGAAATGGGAAAGCTGGAATCATATGAAAAATAGACTTTTGCACATTTACTGTGGAGATGGAAAAGGAAAGACGACGGCGGCAACGGGGCTTGCAGTTCGCGCAGCTGGAAGTGGTATGCGGGTTCTGTTTGCCCGTTTTTTAAAAAATGAATTTTCGGGAGAATTGAAGATCCTGGATCGGATCCCGGAGATCGAGGTACTTCATCTGGAAAAAAGCTATGGATTTTTTAAGACACTTTCCGAAAAGGAACAGGAAGAAGTCCGAGAGATGTATGGCAGGCTGTGGAATACGATCCGGGGGAAAATCAGTACAGGGGATTATGATATGCTTGTGATTGATGAATTTATGGCGGCATACCGGTATGGACTGATCCCGAATAAAGAGGCGGTGCAGTTCTTAAAAGACAGACCGGACAATCTGGAAGTGGTTCTGACCGGACGGGATCCGTCAGATGAGCTTCTGGAGCTGGCAGATTATATTTCGGAAGTAAAGATGGTACGGCATCCTTTTGAAAAAGGAATCCGGGCAAGGAAAGGCATCGAATACTAAGGAGACGAAATGGAAATGGACAAGATGCAGGTCGTGTGGAAAAATCAAAAAGAACTGCGGTGTGGATATACAACAGGAAGCTGTGCTGCGGCAGCAGCAAAGGCGGCAGCGGCAATGCTCTTTTCCGGGGAGGAAATCCGTCAGGTATCTCTTATGACGCCGAAAGGGATCGAACTGTATCTGGAAGTAGAAAAGATCCAAAGAGAAAATGAATCTGTCAGCTGTGCCATTCAGAAGGACAGCGGAGATGACCCGGATGTGACGAACGGGATCTTCGTTTACGCCAAGGTCACGAAAAAAAGGGAAAAAGGAGTGACCTTAGATGGTGGGATCGGAGTAGGGCGGTTCACCCGGAAGGTGCTGGAGCAGGAAGCCGGGGAAGCGGCGATCAATAAGGTTCCGCGGCAGATGATCCGGGAAGCGGTGCAAAGCCAGATTGAGAAATATGACTGGGATGGTGGCGCAGACGTTCTGGTCTATGTTCCGCAGGGCGTGGAGATCGCGAAGAAAACGTTTAATCCAAGACTTGGGATCGAAGGTGGGATTTCGGTACTCGGAACCTCAGGAATCGTAGAACCGATGAGTGAACAGGCACTGACGCAGACTATTTTCCTGGAAATGAAGATGCTTCGTGATGAAGGTCACCGGTATTGTTATCTGACACCGGGAAATTATGGAAATGATTTTTTAAGGCAGACACTTGGGTACGATCAGGAGCTTGCGGTGAAATGCAGCAATTATATCGGGGATGCGATTGATGACGGCGTGCGGCTGAAGATGGACGGACTGCTGCTTGTAGGACATATCGGAAAGCTGGTCAAGATCGCTGCAGGTGTAATGAATACCCATTCCAGACAGGCAGATGCAAGAATGGAAGTGCTTGCCGTCCATGCGGCAATGGCAGGGGCAGACCGTGAGACAGTCTGTGCTCTGATGAAGTGTTTTACGACGAAGGAAGCATTGGACATTCTGGAAGCAAAAGGACTTTTAGAAGAGACGATGCGGACCGTGATGGAGAAGATCGAGTATCATTTGGCGAAGCGTGCCGGCGAGAAGATGAAGGTCGGGGCGCTGATGTTTTCGGATGAACTCGGGGTTCTTGGGAAGACATCTCTTGTGGACAAACTGAGGGAAAAGATCGGATAGGTAGAAAGGTATGACAAAAAATGGCAGGAAGATTTGACCTTGCGGGTGTAGGTCCGGGAGATCCGGAACTGATGACGATAAAGACAATTCGTGCGATTAAGGCGTGTCAGGTATTGGTACTTCCAATTGGCAGTCCGGAGTTAAAGAAACCGGAACTGGAAGAGGGGGAAGAAGAGACATTTGCAAAAGAATGTCTGGCATATCGGATTGCGTGTGAGGCAGAGCCGGAGACGAAAAAGAAGCTGCGGCTGTATCTTCCCATGCCAATGATCAAGGAAAAAAAGCTACTGAAAGAGATACACGATGTGGGTGCAAGAAAGGCGTCAGAGCTTCTGGAGAAAGGAAAGAATCTGGTTTTTCTGACGATTGGAGATCCGACCGTGTATTCGACAGGAATTTATATTTATAAAAGACTGAAAAAGATGGGATATCAGGGGGAGATTTTTTCCGGGATTCCGTCTTTTTGTGTTGCGGCAGCAAGGCTGGAGATCTCGCTTGTGGAGAACCGGCACGAGCTGCATGTTCTTCCGGTGTCCTATGGAATTGAAGAAAAGTTGAAGCTTCCGGGGACGAAGGTTCTTATGAAGACCGGGAAAAAAATGGCGCAGGTCAAAGCTGTTCTGAAAGAGGAAGGACAGCAGGCGAAAATGGTAATGAACTGCGGAATGGATGGAGAAAAAATTTACAAATGCACAGAAGAAATACCGGAAGATGCGGGATATTTTTCGATTGTAATAGCAAAGGAGAAAGAAAAATGATTCATTTTGTTGGAGCAGGAAGCGGTGCTGTGGATCTGATCACAGTACGGGGGCAGAAGCTTTTGGAGGAAGCAGATATAGTGGTGTATGCCGGTTCACTGGTAAATCCGGAGCTTCTTAAGAATTGTCAGAAGGACTGTCAGATCTACAACAGTGCGAAGATGACGCTGGAAGAAGTGATGGAAGTGATGATTTCCGGAGAGAAGCAGGAGAAAAAAGTTGTCCGGCTGCATACGGGTGATCCGTGTCTGTATGGTGCGATCAAAGAGCAGATGGATCTGCTGGAAAAGGAGAATATTTCTTATAAAGTGTGCCCGGGAGTCAGCTCCTTTTGCGGAGCGGCATCTGCACTGAATGCAGAATATACTCTTCCCGGGATTTCACAGTCTGTGGTGATCACACGGATGGCAGGAAGAACACCGGTTCCGGAAAAAGAATCCATTGAAAGTTTCGCTGCGCACCAGGCAACGATGGTAATCTTTTTAAGTACCGGGATGTTGGAAGAACTGTCGAAGCGTCTGATCGAAGGCGGTTATCAGCCGGAGACTCCGGCAGCGATCGTCTACAAGGCAACCTGGGAGGATGAAAAGGTGTGCAGATGTAAGGTGAAAGATCTTGCGGTGACAGCAAAGGAGAATGGAATTACAAAGACAGCACTGATCGTGGTTGGTGAGGTGCTTGGCGGAGAGTATGAACGGTCACTTTTATATCATCCGGAGTTTACAACAGAGTTCAGGCAGGGCAAAGGAAAAGAAGGTGTAGGAAATGTGTAAAATTGGAAAAGTCTATGTAATCGGTCTTGGACCGGGTGCTGAGAAAGAAATGACATACCAGGCGTCCACGGCACTGGAAAAAAGTGAGGTTATTATCGGGTATACCGTATATACGGGACTGATACGGGAAAGGTTTCCGGATAAAAAGTACCTTTCCACACCAATGCGGCAGGAAGTGATCCGCTGTGAGATGGCAATGGATGAGGCGATGAAAGGAAGTACGGTAGCTATGGTATGCAGTGGGGATGCCGGAATTTACGGAATGGCAGGTCTGCTCTATGAGATGGGACAGGGCTACCCGGAGGTGGAGCTGGAGGTCGTGCCGGGGATCACGGCGGCAAATGGCGGTGCGGCAGTTCTTGGTGCACCTCTGATGCATGATTTTGCAGTGATCAGTCTGAGTGATCTTCTGACACCGTGGGAGAAGATTGAAAAGAGGATCCGCGGAGCTGCGATGGCGGATTTTGTGATCTGTCTGTATAATCCGTCCAGCCGGAAACGGGCAGATTACCTGAAAAAGGCATGCGAGTATATCCTGGAGTACCAGAGCTCGGATACAGTCTGCGGTTATGTGCGGAACATCGGACGTGAAGGCGAAGATGCACATATTCTGACACTTTCTGAGCTGAAGGATACGGAGGTCGATATGTTTACAACCGTTTATATCGGCAACAGCCAGACGAGAAATGTGGATGGGAAAATGGTGACACCGAGAGGCTATCGATTGGAGGAATAACTGTGGAAAACCGAAAATGCCAGGTAAATCTTGCCGGGATCGGGATGGGAAGCAAAGGAACGCTTACGGAAGAGGTCAGAAAGATCATTGAGGAAAGTGATGTGCTGATCGGAGCTACGCGGATGCTGGAAGGATTCCGGGAAAAAAAGAAATGCTGCTATGCAGAGTATCTGCCGGAAAAAATCAGAGCAATCCTGGATGAGCAGGAGGAAAAGACCAGATGTACGGTGCTGTTTTCCGGGGATACCGGATTTTACAGCGGGGCAAAAAAGCTGGCGGATATTCTGAAAAAAGACGGATATGAAGTACAGATTTTTCCGGGGATTTCATCTGTAATCTATCTTGCGGCAAAGCTTGGAAAAAGCTGGGAGGATGCGAAGATTCTCAGCTTGCATGGAAGAAGTCAGAATTTTATCCATGTAGTTGCAAACCATGAAAAGACATTTCTGATCCTTGGGAAAAGTGCGGGAAAAGAGATCTGCGAAAAACTGAAATATTACCATCTGGAACAAGTAACCGTTTCGGTTGGAAATCATTTGTCTTATCCGGATGAAGAGATTGTGATCAAAAAAGGAAACGAGCTTCAGGCAGAAGATTTTGGTGATCTTACCACTATTCTGATCGAGAATCCAAAGCCGGAAAAGAGAACAGGAATTCATCTTGCAGATGAGGAGCTGATCCGTGGAAGTGTTCCGATGACGAAGGAGGAAGTGCGGACAGTCAGCATTGCAAAATTGAAGCTTACAAAGAATGCAGTAATATATGATGTGGGGGCCGGAACCGGTTCAGTGTCTATAGAGGCTGCTCTTCAGGGAGAGAATCTCCGCGTTTATGCAATAGAGAAGAATCCGGAGGGTGCAGAACTGATCAGGAAGAATATGCAGAAATTCCGGGCAGACCAGATTCAGGTTATAGAAGGAGTTGCACCGGAGGCACTGGAAGCACTGGAAATGCCGACCCATGCTTTTATCGGAGGCAGTACAGGACAGTTAAAAGAAATTATTCAGTGCATAAAGAAAAAAAATCCGGACGTCCGTATCGTGATCAATGCAATTTCGCTGGAAACCGTGAAGGAAGCGATGGAGGCGATGGAGGAAGGACTGCTTGCAGATCCGGAAATCATACAACTGAATGTGGCAAAGTCAAAGAAACTTGGAAGATATCACATGATGACCGGGTTAAATCCGATTTATATTATTTCAGACGGAGGAGATATAGAATGAAAATTCCCGGAATTGTAATCGCGGCATCTGCCAGTGGGAGTGGAAAGACAGCGGTGACAATGGCAATGATGAAAGCATTTAAAAATACCGGAAAGAAGGTACGCGCCTGCAAATGCGGACCGGATTATATTGATCCTATGTTTCACCGGGAGGTGCTGGGAATTGATTCCGAGAACCTGGATCTGTATTTTTGTGACCGGGAGCGCTTGAAAGAGCGGTTTATGCATCATGCGGAAGGCGCGGAGCTTGTGGTGACAGAAGGTGTGATGGGGTACTATGACGGGATCAGTCTGGATTCGGATGAGGCAAGTACTTATGACGTTGCGAGAACCCTGGGACTTCCGGTAATCCTGGTTGTTCCGGCAAGAGGTATGGCATCGACAATCCTGGCAGTATTGAAGGGAATGATTGAATACCGGAATGACAGTAATATCCGGGGAATCATTCTGAACCGGATTTCCCCGATGCTGTATCCGAAGATGAAGAAGATGATCGAAGAGGGATTGCAGACAATGGGATTCCAGGTTCAGGTGGTTGGTTATGTGCCGGAGGAGGATGCTTTTCATCTGGAGAGTCGGCATCTGGGACTGATGCTTCCGGAGGAAATAGGGAACCTGGGAAAACAGATTGACCGGGCAGCAGAGATTCTGACAGAGACACTTGATATGGAATCGGTGCTGAAAATTGCCTGGGAAGCAAAAGAAATGGAGTATCATCCGGTGAAGGCAAAACAGGAAGCAGCCGGACGAAAAGTGCGTATCGGCGTAGCGCGTGACTTGGCCTTTTGTTTCTATTACAAGGATAATATGGAGCTTTTAAAAGAGCTTGGATGTGAGATCATTCCGTTTAGTCCTTTGGAGGATACAAGGCTTCCGGAACATTTAGACGGACTTTTATTTGGTGGTGGATATCCGGAACTTTGTGCGAAACATCTGGCAGAAAACAGAGCTATGCGAAAAGATGTAAGAAAGCAGATTGAAAATGGAATTCCATGTATTGCGGAATGTGGAGGATTTCTATATTTGGCAGAAGAGCTGGAAGGGGAAGATGGAAAGCACTATCCGATGGTGGGGGTACTTCCGGGAAAAGGGATCAAAAAAGGGCGACTTACCAGATTCGGATACATTGAGCTGACTGCGGAAATGAACGGAGTGTATATGAAAAAGGGAGAGAAGATCCGGGCGCATGAGTTCCATTATTGGGATTCTACGGAAAACGGAGAGGATACACTTGCCGTAAAGCCGGATGGTGTGAGAAAATGGCAGGCTGTTCATATGAAGGGGAATCTGTTTGCGGGATTTCCGCATTTATACTTTTATTCCAACCCCAAAGTGGCCAGACGCTTTGTAGAAGCGTGTAGAACCTACAGAAGCAAGTAAAAAGCTGACAAAGACAAATCGAAAAGACAGGAGATTAGACTTACAGATGGAAGAGACCAGATGGAAAGAGAAAATAAAACCACTTGATGAAAATGCAATGGAAGAGGCGCGGGCGCACTGGATGACGGTAGGGAAGCCGCTGTTTAGTCTGGGAAGTCTGGAGGATGCGGTGATCCAGATTGCCGGGATTAAGGGGACTTCAGATTTTGAACTGCGAAAGCGCGGGCTGATCATTATGTGCGCGGACAACGGTGTGGTAGAAGAAGGCGTGACACAGACCGGACAGGAAGTAACGGCAATCGTGGCGGATAACTTTACAAGAGGAGAGACAAGCGTCTGCATCATTGCAGAAGAGGCAAAGGTAGATCTTTTCCCGGTGGATGTAGGAATGGCAACAGATGTGCCGTCTGTGACAAAGAAAGAATACAAAGTGATGTATGGCACACACAATTTTGCAAAAGAAGCGGCGATGACAAGAGAAGAGGCAGTTGCGGCGATAGAAGTTG
This sequence comes from Coprococcus sp. RTP21204st1_G4_RTP21204_210225, assembly GCF_040915385.1. Taxonomy (NCBI): domain Bacteria; kingdom Bacillati; phylum Bacillota; class Clostridia; order Lachnospirales; family Lachnospiraceae; genus Coprococcus; species Coprococcus sp. RTP21204st1_G4_RTP21204_210225. The sequence continues at coordinate 192,826 of NZ_JBCPDP010000003.1, forward strand.
GGATTCAGATGGTAAAGAAGTGTGCCGAAGCGGGATACGAAATTCTTGCGACAGGTGAAATGGGAATTGGAAATACAACGACCAGCAGTGCGGTTGCCTCTGTATTGCTCGGAGAGGATCCGAAGGTCATGACAGGAAAGGGGGCAGGTCTGACGAAAAAAGGTCTGCAAAAGAAGGTACAGGTCATCCGGGAAGCGGTTGAGCGGATGCAGCCGGATAAAACAGATGCGATCGATGTACTTTCTAAGGTTGGAGGACTTGACATAGCAGGACTTGCAGGTGTATATCTCGGTGGGGCGATCTACCGAATTCCGGTGCTGATAGATGGCTTTATTTCTGCAGTGGCTGCACTTGTGGCAGTACGGCTGGTTCCGGAATGTGCAGGATATATTTTACCATCCCATTTGTCTGATGAACCTGCGTCAAGAAAGATTTTAGATGCTTTAGAAAAAAAACCATTTCTTACATGTGGCATGTGTCTGGGGGAAGGAACAGGAGCAGTGGCAGCGATGCCGCTTCTTGAGATGGGACTTCAGGTGTACCGTAAAATGGGAACTTTTGATGATATTCACGTAGAGCAGTATGAAGTACTGGATGGGAAGGACGAAAGATGAAATTTTTAGAACCGATGATCGTTGCGTTTTCTATGTATTCAAAAATACCGATGCCGCGCATTGAGTGGAACAAGGAAAATATGAAATATACGATGTGTTTCTTTCCGCTGATCGGTGTTGTGACCGGAGTACTCATTTATCTGGCAGGAATGTTTCTTGATGGAAATATTTTTCCGAAAGTAAACAGTGGAAGACTGATGTTTGCTGCGGTTATGACATTGATACCGGTTTTTGTAAGTGGAGGGATCCATCTGGATGGATTTATGGATACGATGGATGCACTTGGATCCTGGGGAGATAAAGAAAAGAAACTGGAAATCCTGAAAGATTCGCATAACGGTGCTTTTGCGGTCATCGGAATCTGCTGTTATTTTACCGTAAGCCTTGGCGTATGGAGTGAAATCCGGACGGAGATGCTTCCGGTAGTAGCAGCAGGATATGTAATTTCAAGAGCGCTCAGTGGGATTGCTGTAGTGACATTTCCGGCAGCAAGAGGAAGCGGTCTTGTAAAGACTTTCCAGGATGGAGCACAGAAAAAGGCAGTAAGGATCACAATGATTGTATACCTGATCCTGGCGGCAGTATATTTGTATTTCTGTTCGCCGGTTGGTATGGTGGTACTTCTTATAATTGCAGGAGTAGTATTTGGATATTATTACCGGATGAGCAGGAAACAGTTTGGAGGTGTTACCGGGGATCTGGCGGGATACTTTCTGCAGATTTGTGAGCTGGCATTATTAGTTGGGGGATTGATTGTGCAGGGAATCAAATGAAAAGCAGGGAATCAAATGAAAAGCAGAGAAAGGAAGAGGAGATGTATAGAAGATGGAAATCGAGCTGATTCGGCATTTTGCGACGGAAGGGAATTTGGAGAAGCGGTATATTGGGGTGACAGATGAAGAAATAAAGGCAGAGTTCGTTCTGGAGCATACTCTGAAAAAAGAAGAAAATGGACGTGAGGAGTGGAAGCCGGAGCTTGTGATTGTCAGTCCGCTCAGGAGGTGCAGGCAGACGGCAGAGATTCTTTTTCCGGGAGCAGAGCAGGTTGTCTGTGAGCAGATGCGGGAATGTGATTTTGGCCTTTTTGAGGGGAAGAATTATCAGGAGCTGACTGGGAATCCAAAGTATCAGAGCTGGATTGATTCTGGAGGTACAAAGGCATTTCCGGGAGGAGAAGATCCGATGGAGTTCCGGAAACGGTGTGTCTGCGGATTTGAACAGATGATGGAAAAGATGATAAAGGGAAAAAGAAAGAAGATTGCCTTTGTGGTTCATGGGGGGACGATCATGTCGGTGATGGAAGCATTTGATCCGGAAAAGAAAGAATTTTATCACTGGCAGGTGAAAAACGGAAAAGGTTTTCATTTTCAAATTGAGGAAGAAAAATGGCAGCAGGGAAAGAGACAGTTTGAGGAGATTGAGGAAATATGAGTTCTTTGATGGCATGTATAGCAGGAATGGCGCTGGATGCGATTTTCGGGGATCCGGTATGGCTTTACCACCCGGTACGGATCATTGGAAACTGGATTTCGATACTGGAAAAGTGGCTGCGCGGATTTTGTAAAAATGATGAGAAAAAAGAAAGAATCGCAGGATGTGTTTTATGGTTTGGTGTGGTGATCGCATCGGTCGGAATTCCGTGGGGACTTTTGTATCTTGTCGGAAAGGTCAGCTTCTGGCTTCAATTTGCACTGGAAACTTTCTGGTGTTATCAGCTTCTTGCCGGAAAATGCCTGAAAGATGAAAGCAGGAAGGTTTATGTACGGCTCGTAAACCACAATCTGGAGGGGGCAAGACATGCGGTATCGATGATCGTGGGGAGAGATACCGGAAATCTTTCTGAGGCCGGAGTGACAAAGGCAGCGGTAGAAACGGTAGCCGAAAATACATCGGACGGAGTGATCGCACCGCTCATTTTTATGCTGATCGGTGGGGCACCACTTGGATTTTTTTATAAGGCTGTTAATACAATGGATTCTATGGTAGGATATAAGAATGAAAAGTATTTACATTTTGGTCGGTTTGCGGCTAAAATGGATGATGTATGGAATTATATTCCGTCCAGGATATCAGCACTTCTGATGATCGCAAGTGCATGGATTTTCCGGATGGATTATAAAAGGGCGTGGGCAGTCTGGAAAAGAGACAGGCGAAAGCATGCCAGCCCGAATTCCGCGCAGACAGAAGCGGTATGTGCAGGTGCACTTCAGGTGCAGCTTGCGGGAGATGCCTATTATTTTGGAAAATTATATCCGAAAGAGACAATCGGAGATGATGTGCGTCCTATCGAGCCGGAAGATATTTTAAGAGCCGGTAATCTAATGGACGGAACAGCACTTCTGACACTTCTTGTCTTTGGATTACTGAAATATTGTATGATACTGATGTAAGGGGAATAAAAGGTTATGGAATATGTACATGGTGGAGATATTTATACACACAAAGGAATGACAGATTTTTCTGTGAATCTGAATCCGTTCGGACCTGGAAGAGCTGTAGTGGAAGCGGCAAGAAAGTCAATAGACCAGATTGGAAATTATCCGGATGCCAGCTGCAGGAAACTGAAAAGTGCTCTGGCGAAAAGACTGGAAGTTCCGGCTGAGCATATTATCTGTGGAAATGGAGCGGCAGATCTGATTTTTACGGCAGTACTTGCGGACTGCCCAAGGAAAGCGCTGATACCGGTTCCTGCATTTGCGGAATATGAACAGGCACTGCGTGCGACCGGGTGCGAGATCTGTTATTATAAGAAAAGAGAAGCGACTGGTTTTCAACTGGAAGAAGATTTTCTGGATCTTCTGAATGAAGATATTGATATGGTATTTTTGTGTTCACCGGATAATCCGACCGGAAAGCTGATCGACCGGAGTATGCTTTGGAAGATTCTTGCAAGATGCGAGACTTACGGAATCCGGATGGTGTTGGATGAATGTTTTATTGATTTCGCGGAAAATGCAGCTACGGCATCCATTCTTGCAGATACTAAGAGATGGAGAACGTTATTTATCCTCCGTTCACTGACTAAGATGCACGCGATTCCGGGAATCCGTATCGGGTATGCCGTTACTTCGGATATGGAATTTCTGGAGAAGATGGAACAGTCCAGACAGCCATGGAGCGTATCGATACCGGCACAGGCGGCAGGCATGGCATCTTTAAAAGAGCGGATGCGTGTGAAACGGACCTGTGATTTTACGAACCGTGAAAGAATCTGGATGGAAAATGAATTAGACAAGCTTGGAATTACCCATTATCCGTCAGATGCCAATTTCATTCTGATGCGAAGCGGTATAAATTTATATGAGAAACTGAAAAAACAGAAGATCCTGGTCCGGGATTGCAGCAATTACAAAGGTCTCGGAGAAGGATATTATCGTGTTTGTATGCGGCAGAGAGGAGACAACCAGAAACTGATCGATGCGCTGGGAGAAATTCTCTATGCAGGTCAGGGAGAATTTTAATATGGCAAAGTCGATTATGATTCAGGGAACCATGTCAAATGTCGGAAAGAGCCTTCTTGCGGGAGGGCTCTGTCGTGTTTTAAAGGAAGATGGAATCAAGGTTGCACCATTTAAGTCACAGAACATGGCACTCAATTCTTTTATCACGGCAGATGGTCTGGAAATGGGACGCGCACAGGTCATGCAGGCAGAAGCTGCTATGATCCGGCCGGAAGTTTATATGAACCCGATTCTTTTAAAACCGACCTCCGATATAGGAAGTCAGGTAATTGTAAACGGAGAAGTTGCGGGAGTCATGCCGGCGATGGAATATTTCCGTAAAAAGAAAGAATATATTCCGGCTATTTTAGAAGCTTATCATAAACTGGAAGAAAAGTATGATGTGATCGTCATTGAAGGCGCGGGAAGTCCGGCAGAAATAAACCTTAAGCAGAATGATATTGTCAACATGGGACTTGCTGAGCTGGTGGATGCACCGGTTCTTCTTGCCGGAGACATTGACCGTGGTGGTGTGTTTGCGCAGATCGTCGGGACGGTTATGCTGTTGGAAGAAAAAGAGCGGGCAAGGATCAAAGGTACGGTGATCAATAAGTTCCGCGGGGATGTGAAAATTCTGGAGCCAGGTATCAGGATGCTGGAGGAGCGGACAAAGATACCGGTATGTGGCGTGATGCCATATATTTATGCGGATATTGATGATGAGGATAGTCTGTCAGAAAGGTTTGAGCGGAAAGAAAAGGCGGCACTTCTGGATATTGCAGTGATCCGTCTGCCGCGTATTTCCAATTTCACAGATTTTGCGGTACTGGAATGCAGGGAAGAAGTTTCGCTTCGGTATGTGTCAAAGGCAGGAGATTTCGGGAATCCAGATCTGGTAATTCTGCCGGGAAGTAAAAATACGATGGAAGACCTGTTGTGGCTTCGTCAGAGCGGACTGGAAGGGAAAGTGCTGCGCCATGCCTCATCAGGGAAACCGGTATTTGGTATCTGTGGCGGTTACCAGATGCTTGGAGAAGAGATCCTTGATCCGGAAGGGGTAGAACGTGGTGGAACCATAAAAGCAATGGGACTGCTTCCTACAGTTACTGTATTTGAAAATACCAAGAGAAGAACCCGTGTTACCGGAAGGTTCGGAGAAGTTAACGGAATCTTAAAAGCAATGTCCGGTGCAAAGCTGGATGGATATGAGATCCATATGGGGGAAACTATTTTTTCTGATAAAGATGCTGCAGATCATAAGATGATGGTACAGATCTGTGATCAGGTGACAGGTGAGAGCCGGTGGGACGGAGCGCAGAAGAAGAATGTGTACGGCTGCTATGTACATGGGATTTTTGATGACCGGGAAGTAGCGGATGCACTGATCGGGGCACTTCTGGAAGAAAAAGGATACGGCGAGGAAGCCATGCACTCCATGGACTACCATGCTTACAAAGAGAAGCAGTATCAGATTCTTGCAAATGCAGTTCGTGAGAATATGGATATGAAGAAAATATATGAGATTATCGAGAAGGGAAATGCAGCAGAATGTTTCATCTGATCACAGGTGGCAGTGGAAGTGGTAAATCCGAATATGCAGAGCAGAAGCTTATGGAATATGCCAGCCATTCAAAAAGAAACAAAAAACGCTACTATATAGCAACTATGATACCTTTCGGGAAGGAAACGGAAGAGAAAATTGCACGTCACAGAAAACTTCGTGCGGGCAAAGGGTTTGAAACAATCGAATGCTATACGGATCTTAAAAAAGCTGCAGAAATCCTGCAGACAAAAGAGACAGGAAGTGTTCTCCTGGAATGTATGTCCAATCTTGTGGCAAATGAAATGTACGATCCGTCAGGAGCAGGTGAAAATGCAGAAGAGTCCATTCTGGCGGGGATCCATAAGCTGCAGAAGGTCAGTGATGATCTGGTAGTTGTTACAAATGAAGTATTTTCAGACAGCATGACAGATAATCCGGAGATGGAAGAATATCTGAAGCTTCTCGGAAAGCTAAATCTTCGGATGGGAGAGAGGGCAGATCTGGTGACAGAAGTTGTGTACGGAATTCCGGTTGAAAGGAAAGATATAAAAAAATGAAAATGATAATCGGCGGTGCATATCAGGGGAAGCTTGCGTATGCAAAAAAGCAGAACCCATACATTCATTGGACGGATGGGGAACTATGTGAAGGAGATAATATTTTTGAGGCAGAAGGAGTCTTTCATTTTGAAAAATATATCCAGAGCATGATAAAAAAAGAAAACTGGTCGGAAAAAGAAGCAATTGATTTCGCATCGAAACTAACAAAAAAGTGTCCGGATATTGTAATTGTGACACAGGAGATCGGCTATGGTCTGGTTCCGATAGACGCATTTGATCGCAGATACAGGGAACTGACCGGAAGGATCTGTACCGTACTTGCGGCAAATTCAGATCAGGTAGACCGGGTAGTATGCGGGATCGGTGTGACGATCAAAGGAGGAAATATCAAGTGAAGATAGAACTGGAAAATGTAAAACCTGCAGAAATAGAAAAACGCAGTTTTGAGATCATAACAGAAGAACTGGGTGATACGCATCTGATCCCCGGAACAGAACCGATCGTCAAACGCTGTATCCATACAAGCGCAGATTTTGATTATGCCAAGAACCTGATGTTTTCAGAAGGTGCAGTAGAAAAAGCGCTGGATGCTATCCGAAATGGTGCAGTCATTGTAACCGATACCCAGATGGGAAAAGCAGGTATCAACAAACGGAAGCTTGCAGAATACGGAAGCGAAGTTCTTTGCTTTATGTCCGATGAAGATGTAGCAGAAACTGCCAAAAAGAACGGAACCACGCGTGCCGTTGCAAGCATGGAAAAAGCAGCCACCCTCGATAAAAAAATCATCTTTGCCATCGGAAATGCCCCGACAGCCCTTGTAAGACTCTATGAACTGATCCAGGATGGCAAATTAACCCCAGAACTCATCATCGGAGTTCCTGTAGGATTTGTAAATGTTGTCCAGTCTAAAGAGTTAATCCTTTCACTGAAAGACACACCATATATCGTGGCAAGAGGCAGAAAAGGTGGCAGCAATATTGCTGCATGTATCTGCAATGCACTATTGTATATGTTGTAGATAGATAAGATGTTGGGGTCAAAAGGTATTTTGACCCCTTTGATACCAGATTGCTACGTGCGTTTTGCATCGGTTTTCTGACCTTTTGCCCCTGGTATCTATATAATAAACAACCCTTATTTAATGAGGTTTTTGCATTCTAACTGTCTTTGCGATAATCAAAAAATTAACTATATTGTCAGAAAATAGACACAATTCGGTATTGAATTCTGACCTGTACTCTGCTATTATAATTGTATGCTAGTTGAAGGACAGCAGGAAGGAGAAATTGATTATGGGATTTTTAACAGGAAAGACTGCAATTATCACAGGCGGCGGAAGAGCTGTATTAAGTGATGGAAGCTGCGGATCTATTGGATATGGAATTGCAACAGCTTACGCAAAAGAAGGAGCGAATCTGGTAATTACCGGGCGTAATGTAAAGAAACTCGAAGATGCCAAAGAAGAACTGGAGAGACTCTATGGTATCAAAGTATTACCTGTACAGGCTGATGTCAGCGCGGGGGCTGATAATGAAGCAACAGTACAGAACGTAGTAAAGCAGGCAATTGATACATTCGGAAGAATTGATGTCCTGATCAATAATGCACAGGCATCCGCATCTGGTGTTACGATCGCAGATCATACAACAGACCAGTTCAATCTGGCAATGTATTCCGGCGTATATGCGGTATTCTATTATATGCAGGCATGTTATCCGTATCTGAAAGAGACAAAGGGATCTGTTATCAACTTTGCTTCAGGTGCCGGACTTTTCGGAAATTACGGACAGTGCGCATATGCAGCGGCAAAAGAAGGAATCCGTGGACTTTCCAGAGTAGCTGCAACAGAGTGGGGACCAGATGGAATCAATGTCAATATCGTATGCCCGCTCGCATGGACAGCACAGCTTGAGAATTTCCAGAAAGCTTATCCGGAAGCATTCAAGGCAAATGTAAAGATGCCGCCGGCTGGACATTACGGAGATGTAGAAAAAGAAATCGGACGTGCATGCGTACAGCTTGCATCACCGGATTTCAAATATATGAACGGAGAGACGATCACCTTAGAAGGTGGAATGGGACAGAGACCTTAAGAAAAATCCATAAAAGCCAAAGAGAGTGCCTGTGCGTTTTTTGAATCGTACAGTCGCTCTCTTTTTATTTCATAGGAAATTCCGAAGAAACTTCCTATGAAATAAAAGGCACTGTGTGCCGGAGATGCGCACTCGCACGAAGATGAAGAATGTCGCAAGCGACTGCGCTCGGCGCGAGAATGTGCCAAGGCACATTCTTTTTAGCTTCTCCGTCTTGACATCTTTAAAAACGTCATTCAAAATAAGAACGGAAAGAGAATTTAAATCATTTAATCGAGGCTAAAAAGATATGAAAGCAGTTATTTTTGATATGGACGGTGTTCTGATCAACACAGAACCATTACACTATCGTTGCTGGAAAGAAATTTTAAAAGAGAAGAACGGAATCGATCTTGACTATGAGGTTTACCTTCCGTGTATCGGTTCTACCCGTGGATTCTTCATGGATTTGATCAATGAGAATTATGGGCCGGTTTTTGATGATGTGGATAAGATGAATGCGCTCATGAAAGAGAAAAAAGCGCAGATTACAGAGGCAGAAGGATTTCCGGAGATGCCGGGAATCAAAGAAGCATTGAAGCAGTTAAAAGACGAAGGATATCTGCTTGCAGTAGCGTCTTCCTCTCCGGCTTATGCGATCAAAGATGCATTAAAGTCTCTGGATATGGAGAAATATTTTACAGTGGTCATGAGTGGAGATTATGTAGAGCATCCAAAACCGGCACCGGATACTTTCCTTGTAACGGCAGAGAAACTGGGAATGGAGCCGGAGGACTGTCTGGTAGTAGAGGATTCGACTAACGGTGGAGGAGCTGCCAGAGCAGCCGGTATGAAATGTATCTGGTTCCACAACCCGGATTCTGGAAGGCAGGATATCCCGGATGCGGTACTGGAATTTCCGGCATGGACCAGCGAAAATGTAGAAAAAATGCTGAAAATATTAGAAAAAGAGGGAGAGTAAAGATGAGAATAAGAACAGCAGATCTGAGTGATCTGAAAGAAATTGCCCGTGTGGAGGCAGCGTGTTTCCCGGCAGCAGAAGCGGCAACAGAAGAAGAATTTGAAAAGAGACTTACTTTTTATAAAGATCATTTCTGGCTGATGTTTGAAGAAGAGAAGTTGATCGCCTTCGTGGACGGTATGGTGACGAATCAGGAAGATCTGACAGACGAAATGTATGAAAAAGCGGAAATGCATGATGAAAAAGGTGACTGGCAGATGATTTTTGGTGTAAATACGCTGCCGTCTTACCGGAAACATGGATATGCAGGAGAATTGATCAAAAGAGCGATTACAGATGCAAAAGAGCAGGGAAGAAAGGGACTTGTCCTTACCTGCAAGGACCGGCTGATATCTTATTATGCCAGGTTTGGATTCAAAAATGAAGGTGTCTCAGAATCAGTACATGGAAACGTGGTCTGGAATCAGATGAGACTTACATTTGATGAAGGGCTGGGTGAATAATGTGAAAAAAAATAAGTTTGAAATTGATATGTGCAACGGCTCCATCATGGACAAGCTGATCTCTTTTTCACTGCCGCTTATGGTTTCCGGAATTCTGCAGCTTGCGTTTAATGCAGTGGATATCATCGTGGTAGGAAGATTCTCCGGGAGTCAGGCACTTGCCGCAGTCGGCTCCACAACAGCACTGATTAATGTGTTTACGAACCTGTTTATCGGAATTTCACTTGGTGCCAATGTTCTTGCAGCCAGATTTTATGCAGCGGGCAAAGACCGGGAGATGTCGGAAACAGTACATACTTCGATCACACTTGCGCTGATCAGTGGAATTATGATGGCAGTTATCGGGGTGCTTCTTGCAAAGTGGGCACTTGAAATTATGGGAACGCCGGATGATGTGATCGGGCAGTCTGCCTTATATATGCGGATCTATTTTATGGGAATGCCATTTTTTATGTTATATAACTATGGGGCGGCCATTTTAAGGGCGATTGGTGATACAAAAAGGCCATTGATCTTCCTGATCATTTCCGGAATTGCAAATGCCGCGCTGAACATGATACTGGTTATTCTTTTTCATATGGGAGTTGCCGGGGTTGCAATTGGAACAATTATTTCACAGCTGATTTCCTGTGTGCTGGTACTGACCTGTCTGTACCGGTCGGAAGGAAGTTATCAGCTTCGTTTCTCCAAACTGAAGATCAATGGTGCCTACATGGAACAGATTTTCCAGGTGGGAGTTCCGGCGGGAATCCAGAGTACGGTCATCAATTTGTCCAATGCACTGTTGCAGTCCTCGGTTAATTCATTTGGATCGATTGCGATGGCAGGCTATACAGCAGCGAACAATATGCTTGGGTTCCTTTATATGTCAGTGAATTCGATAACTCAGGCATGTATGAGTTTTACCAGTCAGAATTATGGTGTCGGTAAGCTGAAACGAATGGATAAGGTGCTGCGTGACTGTGCGATTCTGTCTATATCGATCGCGGTAGTGCTTGGTGGTCTTGCCTATTGCTTCGGACCGCAGATTCTGACAATTTATACTTCAGATCCAAAGGTTATCAACTGCGGAATGGAAATCCTGGCGTATACATCGATCACTTATTTCCTGTGTGGGATCATGGATTTGTTTCCGGGTGCGCTTCGTGGAATGGGATATTCAGCAGTCCCGATGGTGCTTTCAGTGATCGGAACGGTGGGAACAAGAATTGTGTGGGTATTTGGAATTTTTCCGAACCACAGATCTTTATCCGTACTTTTTGTATCCTATCCGGTGTCATGGATCCTTACCATTGTACTTCAGGTCGTGTGCTTCTATTTTGTGAGAAAAAGGGTACATCAGAAAGAAAAAAGATTGTTATAAACAGAACGAAATTGTGAAAATCGACAGTAGGGCATTGTGAAAAACAGACAGATTTATCTGTCTGTTTTTGTATATATATAATAAATGTGCTTGCAATAGAAAGACACATGTGCTTGTATCTGCTACAAAAACATGAACATGTAAAATGTTTGTGTATCACGGAAAATAGATTGAAAAGAGAAGAAAAATAGGGTATCCTAAGTATAGAAAAACAAAAGTAATAAAAAGTCCGCGTTAAACGGACATATGTGTCATGCGGAGGTAATGAAGATGAATGATAATAAAATGTGGGCGTTAGTAAAGGAAAAACCGGAACAGGGACTCTGGCTGAAAAGAGTACAGATTCCGGAAGTAGGACCAAATGACGTAAAGATCAAGATCCATAAAAATGCAATCTGTGGTACCGATGTACATATTTACCAGTGGAATGAATGGGCACAGCATACTATTCCGATCGGACTGACCGCAGGACATGAATATGTCGGGGAAGTTGTAGAAGTCGGTGCAGGTGTACAGGGATTCAAGGTGGGCGATCTGGTATCCGGTGAAGGACATATCACTTGTGGAAAATGCAGAAACTGTCTAGAAGGGCACAAAGAGAACTGCAAAGATGCCAAAGGCGTTGGGGTAAACCGGAACGGTGCGTTTGCAGAATATCTGGTTATTCCCGCTTCAAATGTATGGCCGTGCAATCCGGCAATTGATGAAGAATTATATGCGATCTTTGATCCATTTGGAAATGCAACCCATACTGCATTATCTTACGACATGCTTGGTGAAGATGTGCTGATCACAGGTGCAGGGCCGATTGGGATCATGGCAGCGGCGATTGCAAAATTTGCAGGAGCAAGACATGTGGTAATCACGGATATGAACCAGTACCGTCTGGATCTGGCAGCAAAAATGGGTGCGACCAGATGCGTTAATCTGACACAGGAAAAACTGATGGATGTGATGCATGAGATCGGAATGACAGAAGGCTTTGATATCGGACTTGAAATGTCCGGAAGCCAGCCGGGACTTTCTGATATGATCCATAACATGAAACATGGTGGAAAGATCGCACTTCTCGGATTGCAGAGACAGGATGCAACCGTAGATCTTGAGACAGTGATCTTCAATGGGCTGAATATCCGCGGAATTTATGGAAGAAAAGTATGGGATACCTGGTACAAGATGTCTACGATGATCCAGGCGGGACTTGATATTTCACCGATCATCACACACCATTTTGATATCCGCGATTATGAAAAAGGATTTGAGGCAATGATCTCAGGACAGTCAGGAAAGGTGATCCTTGACTGGGCACATATTAACGATTAGGAAAAGCAGAAGAAGGAGAGAATAAAATGGCAAGAAAAAATGATATTTTAAGTATTTATACAAAAGAAGTAGAACAGATCAAAGCAGATGGTCTTTTCAAAGGGGAAGCACCGTTCGTATCTCCGCAGGGCGCAAAGGTTGTAATGGAAGACGGAAGAGAGCTTCTTAATATGTGTGCCAATAACTATCTTGGACTTGGGGACAATCAGAGACTGATCGATGCAGCGAAGAGAACTTATGATGAAAAAGGATATGGGGTTGCTTCTGTCAGATTTATCTGCGGAACACAGGACATTCACAAAAAACTGGAAAAGAAGATTTCCGGATTTCTGGGAACAGATGATACGATTTTATATTCTTCTTGCTTTGATGCAAATGGTGGACTGTTTGAAACAATCCTGACTGCGGAGGATGCAGTGATCAGTGATGAACTGAACCATGCTTCCATCATTGACGGAGTTCGTCTCTGTAAGGCAAAAAGATACCGCTACAAAAATAACAACATGGAAGATCTGGAAGCACAGCTTCAGGCTGCAGATGCAGCAGGAGCAAGAGTCAAACTGATCGCTACAGACGGTGTATTTTCAATGGATGGAATCATCTGTAACTTAAAAGGTGTCTGTGATCTTGCTGATAAATACAACGCACTGGTTATGGTGGATGACAGCCATGCAGTTGGATTTGTAGGAGCACACGGCAGAGGAACTTCCGAATACTGTGGCGTAGAAGGAAGAGTGGATATCATTACAGGAACACTCGGAAAAGCACTCGGTGGGGCTTCCGGTGGATATACATCCGGAAGAAAAGAGATCATCGATCTGCTTCGTCAGAGAAGTCGTCCGTACCTGTTCTCCAACTCTCTTGCACCGGCAATCGCAGGAGCAAGTATTGAGATGTTCAATATGCTGGAAGAAAGCACCGAGCTTCGTGACCATCTGGAAGAAGTAACCGCATACTACCGCAAGCAGCTGGTAGAAAATGGATTTGATATCATCGAAGGAACCCATCCATGTGTACCGGTTATGCTTTATGATGAAAGACTTGCCGGAGAATATGCAAAGAAAATGATGGAAAAAGGGGTATATGTGGTTGCATTCTCTTATCCGGTTGTACCGAAAGGAAAAGCAAGAATCCGCACACAGGTATGCGCGAGCCATACAAAAGAAGATATTGATTTCATTATCAAATGTTTTAAAGAGACTAGAGAAGAGATTGGAAAATAAATTGCTACAGGATAGAAAAATGCCGGACAGTACAAAATGTTGCCCGGCATTTTGTGATGATATAACAGAGAAATTTGACTAAAAAATGTTACAGGAAAATTTTCGGAGGCGTTAAATAAAAATAAAAGAATATTTTTGGAATGTAATCATGGTAATTATGTAAACCCTGAAAAAATGGAGAGAAAAGCTTGTGGGAAAGGCAGGAATACTATAAAATAAACAGGGAACAATAAAAAGATGAATGGGGTGTCATCTGACAGAGGAGAGAAAAGATGGAACAAAAAATATACAATGAATATGTGGAAATTTTAAAGGAAGAGTTGCTTCCGGCGATGGGATGTACAGAGCCGATTGCAGTAGCTTACGCGGCAGCAGTTGCAGTTCAGGCTCTTGGGGAAAAGCCGGAATCTGTAGAAGTAAATGTCAGTGCAAATATTATTAAGAATGTAAAAAGTGTCGTTGTACCGTGCACAGGAGGACTTCGCGGAATCGGTGCAGCAGTCTGTGCAGGGATTGTAGCCGGATGTCCGGAAAAAGAACTGGAAATTCTGGAAGAGATCACAGGGGAACAGAAAGTAGAAATGAAAAAGATGCTGGATACCATGCCGATGACAATCCGGGAATCCGATAAAGAATATATTTTCGACATCCAGATCAAGGCATGTGCAGGCGGACACAGCGGATACGTAGAGATCGCAGGTTTTCACACCAATGTGATCTGTGTAAAGAAAGATGATGAGATCATCAGAGAAAAAGCATATGAAGAGCAGGGATCCAGCTGTGCGACGGACCGTTCTCTTCTGACTGTGGAGAAGATCATTGAATTCGCAGACTGCGTAGACGTTGCAGACGTAGAGGAAGTTCTGCAGAGACAGATTGATTATAACTGGGCAATTGCCGAAGAGGGCATGACAGGAAACTGGGGAGCTGCCATTGGAAAGACTTTGATGGAAGCATATGGAAACAGTGTACATAACCGTGCGAAAGCGATGGCAGCGGCCGGATCGGATGCAAGAATGAACGGATGTGAACTTCCGGTTGTCATCAATTCGGGAAGCGGTAACCAGGGAATGACAACTTCTCTTCCGGTGATCGTCTATGCAAAAGAGCTGAATGTCTCAAAAGAGATGATGCTCCGCGCGCTGGTTGTGTCAAATTTGATCACAATCCATATGAAGACAGGAATCGGAAGACTGTCTGCATATTGCGGTGCGATCAGTGCAGGATGTGGTGCAGGTGCCGGAATCTGTTATCTGTATGGCGGACGTGCATATGAGATTTCTCATGTAATTGTAAATGCAGTTGCCATTAACTCAGGTGTTGTGTGTGATGGAGCGAAGGCAAGCTGCGCGGCAAAAATCGCATCAGCTGTAGAAGCAGGGCTTCTGGGACTTCAGATGCAGAAAAATGGAAAGCAGTTCTATGGCGGAGACGGACTTGTAGAAAAAGGTGTAGAAAACACGATCCGTAATATTGGAGAGCTTGCAAAGAAGGGAATGCGTGAGACGGATAAAACGATCATCCAGATCATGACAAGATAAGAAAAAGAGAAAAGAACTGGTAGAAGAGGCACTTGCATTTAACGGACTTAAGAAAAATATGACTAATATTGAAAAAATAAAACATCTGCGGTATGCATATCGCAGATGTTTTATTTTTGACCGTTAGCTATTTATACTTTTTATTTTTGAATATACTTCTTCAACAACAAAAGCGTATTCTTTACCCCATCCATATGGGATCTTTCATAGTTATGTGATGCATACACCCCAGGACCAACCAGACCATGGCGGATATCATATCCTGCCCGAAGAGTTGCCTCTACATCAGAACCGTAATGCGGATACACATCGATCGCATAATCCAATCCTTCTTCTTTTGCAGTTTCGGCAAGAGCGGATGTTACGTCGTAGTTGTAAGGACCGCCGGAATCTTTTGCGCAAATAGATACCATGCGTTCGGTACATCCGAGATCGGATCCGACGCAGCCCATGTCAACAGAAATCATCTCTGTTGTATCTTCGGCAACAAAACTTCCGCCGTGTCCGACTTCTTCATATACAGTGAAAAGAAGAGAAACTTTGCGGGAAAGCGCAATAGATTCATCTTTTACGCATTTTGCCAGACCGAGAAGGATGGAAGCAGAAAGCTTGTCATCTAAGAAACGGCTTTTGATATAACCGCTCGGTGTGATCTGGGTACGCGGGTCCATGGCGATGATATCTCCAGGCTGTACGCCAAGTGAAAGAGTTCCTTCTTTAGTGTCCACATTTTCGTCCAGAAGGATTTCCATATTTTCTTCTTTTGTCTCAACAGCAGAATCTGCAACATGAACAGAAGGTTCAGTATTTAGTACTACACCGGTATAAACGCGTCCGTCGCGTGTGTGGATCGTGCAGTTTTCCCCATCAGCGGTACTCCACTGGTGTCCACCGAGAGTAGTCGGACGCAGTCTTCCATTTGCTTTGACAGAACGCACCATGGCACCGAGGGTATCAACGTGTGCTGCAAGTACCAGCGGATTCCCCTCTCCGCCGATCGTTACGAATACGTTGCCTTTGTTAGAAAGCTGTGGTTCATATCCCATATCTGATAAAGTCTTCATCAGGTATGCAGCCACATCTTTGGTATAACCGGATGGGCTTGGAATAGAAGTTAAAGCTTTCAGTTCGTTTCCGATAAATTCAAGATAATTTTGCATAGAAAATTCCCCCAAAAAATTTATAGTATATATCATAATAGTTTAATGGAAGAGGATGGAAAATGCAATATACATTGAAGGATAATTTAAAAAGGTTATAATAATTGATGAAAAAATAGATTTATGATTTATTAAAAAAGAATTAAATATTGTTTCCGATATATTTGCTGGTGAATTAACCGTATCAGGAGTATAATAGACTTAAAATATTATAGGAGGACAAGTTTAATTATGGGGGAAACATTAAACGAAAATCTACTGACAACGGGATCTATTCCGAAAAAGATTATTATGTTTGCGATTCCGCTTTTATGGGGGAATTTATTCCAGCAGTTGTATAATGTGGCGGATTCTCTGATCGTGGGAAATTTTCTTGGGAATAATGCACTTGCAGCTGTCAGCTCATCAGGGAATCTGATATTCCTGATGGTAGGATTTTTTGGGGGAATTGGCGTGGGAGCCGGTGTTGTCATTGCGAGGTATTTTGGAGCCGGAGAATATGAGAAGCTGAAAAAAGCAATCCATACGGCACTGGCATTTGGTGGTGTATGTGGAATTTTTCTTACGGTTGCCGCGTTGATCCTTGCACCGCAGATTTTAAAACTGATTGGTACGCCGGAAGAGGTACTGCCGAAATCACTGGTTTATTTCAGGGTGTATTTTGCAGGTTCACTTGGATTTGTAATTTATAACTTTGGAATGGGGATTTTGCAGTCACTTGGTGACAGTAAGAGTCCGGTCATCTATCTGATCATTTCAGCGTGTCTGAATGTGATTCTGGATCTGGTGCTGATCGGAGGTTTAGGATTTGGTGTAGGTGCAGCAGCTTTTGCAACGATTGTTTCACAGATATTAAGTGCGGTTCTGTGTATCAGAAAACTGCGCAGGGAACCAGAGGCGTTCCGGTTATCTTTTCGTGAACTGCGGATGGATGGGAATATGCTGCGGCTGATCGTGGTAAACGGAATACCGGCAGGAATCCAGAATTCCATTATTGCGGTTGCAAATGTATTTGTACAGTCGAATATTAATCAGTTTGGGGCTCTGGCAATGGCCGGGTGTGGGTCATATTCCAAAATTGAAGGATTTGGATTTATTCCGGTTACCTGCTTCTCGCAGGCACTCACGACGTTTATTGGACAGAATCTGGGAGCAAAAGAGTATGACCGGACAAAAAAAGGGGCATTGTTTGGAACCATTTGTGGAATCGGGATAGCAGAAGTGATCGGAATAGCAGTTTTTTTCTTTTCACCATACCTGATCGCTGCGTTTGGAGGAGATCAAAAAGCAATTGAATATGGAATTGCAGAGGCACATACGATCGCTTTTTTCTATTGTCTGCTTGCGTTTTCACATTGTATGGCAGCAATTCAGAGAGGGGCGGGAAGAAGTATTGTTCCGATGTTTGTTATGATGCTTGTATGGTGCGGAGTCCGGGTAACCTATATTAGTATTGTTATCAGGATTATTCCGGTGATCAATGTAATCTACTGGGCATATCCACTTACCTGGTTTATCAGTTCGGTGATATTTTTGATTCTGTTTCTTAAGACAGACTGGATTCACGGATTAGAGAAACAGTGACAGGGCGTATAAAAAAGAAAGCTATACACTACTTATGTAGTGTGCGGCTTTCTTTTTTTGTATTTTTTCCTGAAATTACAGGGAAAGGGAATGAAGTTCCGTAAAAAATGAAGGATAAGATACATCTACACACTGACCATCCTGGATTTCAGTATTTCCCTCGGCGGCAAGGGCTGCGATGGAAAAGGCCATTGCGATCCGGTGATCCAGATAACTGTTGATCTGTCCTCCATGAACCGGATTACCGCCACGGATGATCATGCCGTCGTCGGTTGGTGTTACATCAACGCCCATGGCAAGAAGTCCTTCTGTAGTTGTTTTGATACGGTCAGTCTCTTTGACCTTCAATTCGGCAGCATCCCTGATGATCGTAGTTCCCTCGGCGAAAGCAGCCATCACTGCAATCATCGGAATCTCATCGATCAGTGTAGGGATGATTGCACCTTCTACGGTGGTTCCGTGAAGAGCGCTTGTACGTACAAGAAGATCGGCAGTTGGTTCACCACTGTCACAATTTTCATTTAGATAGGTAATGTCTGCCCCCATTGCCCTGCATACTTCAAGGATTCCGGCACGGGTCGGGTTAGTACCTACATTCTTTATCAGAAGTTCAGAACCTGGAACCAGAAGGGCAGCAGCGATGAAGTAAGCAGCAGAAGAAATATCTCCGGGAACCAGGATCTTCTGTCCGTATAATTCCTCACATGGGAGAATAGATGCAGTTGCACTGCCATCAGAATGTATTTCTGTCTGTACGTTGGCACCGAAGCCATTCAGCATCAGTTCTGTATGATTACGGGAAAGTACAGGTTCTGTAACCAGGGTTAATCCGTCTGCATAAAGTCCTGCCAGGAGTACGGAAGATTTAACCTGAGCAGAAGCTACTTTTGAGTGATAGTGGATTGCGTGCAGGGATGGATTCTGACCGGCAGGAAGCAGGCTGTTGATCAAAAGTGGTGCGCACCCGTTCCCATTCTGGCTTAAAATATCAGCGCCCATCATCCCAAGAGGCTCCATGATCCTCTTCATCGGGCGGGAGTTCAGAGAAGCATCGCCGGAAAGAGTGGTGGCAAATGGCTGACCGGAAAGAATACCGGAAATCAGTCTTGTGGTGGTTCCGCTGTTCCCCACATCTAAAAAAGAAGAAGGTTCGGAAAGTCCGTGAAGGCCTTTGCCGTGAACCAGGATACGGTCAGGTGTGTCTTCGATATTGATTCCCATGGCACGAAAGCAGCCGATGGTAGAGAGGCAGTCGGCACCGTGAAGAAAATGTGTGATCTCAGTAGTTCCTTTTGCCAGTGCACCGAACATAATAGAACGGTGGGAGATGGATTTATCGCCGGGAACAGATACTTCCCCGCGAAGCTGTTTAACAGGTTGGATTTGCATAATATAGTAACCTCTCATTCGTAAAATTCTATTTTCAAGCATTGTGACCAATTTACACAAAGTTCTGAAAAGATTTTTTGGACTGTCTTGCATTTAATGATGTGAGTGTCAAAAATCCTCTTGCAAGCAAGCTTGCATCGGCTTTCTGACCTTTTGACCCTGGTATCATCATTTAATTATTAACGCTCATAAACAATATAACGATGCTTCTGCAAAAGTGCTACTGCCTTCTCACAGGAGATGCTGTCATAGAATTCGATGCGGAGTACGCCTTCTTCAAATTCACGGTTATGAACGATTCCGATGTTCTTAATGCTGAGTGCATTAGAAGCGAGGATGGTCGCAATGGTGGCGATCACACCGGCTTCATCCGGGATGTCACAGTAGATCTCGAATGCACGCTTGATCGGGCCGGCAGAACTGTTTGGCATGGAATTGCGGTAGTTCCGGGAATGGTCGAACATATCGTAGATTCCCTGGGAGTCTCCGGCATCAACCAGTTTTTTCGCTTCATTTAATGTTTCGATATAATTTCCAAGGATCTGGGAAATATTACTCTGATTCTGTGCACAGATATGTTCCCACATGGTCGGTGAGGAAGAGGCGATTCGCGTAATGTCCTTAAAGCCGCCGGCGGCGAGGGTTTTCATCAGCTCATCCTTGGTGTCGGTGTCTCTGACAAAGTTGACCAGACTTGCGGCAATGATATGTGGCAAGTGGCTGATCGTGCCGGTGACGATGTCGTGTTCATGATAATCCAGTACGATTGGAAGTGCACGCAAGGATTCTACGAAGGATGCGTATGCATCAACCTTTTTTTTCGCTACTTTGGCGGAAGGGGTGAGAACAAAGTAAGCGTTCTCAATCAGGATTGGTTTGGAATTGGCAAAACCACTCTTTTCGGAACCGGCCATCGGGTGTCCTCCGATAAAGTAATCCTCCAGTCCCAGCCGGATGATCTCGTCATGGATCGGAGTTTTGACACTTCCGACGTCAGTCAGGATCATATCATCATGCAGGTAAGGCATCATCTGCTTTAAATATGCAGTATTGAAAGCAACCGGGGCACATAAGAAGATGTAGTTGCAGCCTCGGAAATTATCATCGATTGAGGTACAGGCCACATTGATGATGGATTCTTGTGTGGCAAGTGCCAGAGTTTCTCTATTCTTGTCGAAAGCGACAATCTCATAATCCGGATAATATCGCCGGATCGCCTTTGCAATAGAGCCCCCAATGAGTCCGAGTCCGATAAATCCGATTTTTTTCTGTTTCATAATTTTTCGTCCTTTCGTGATAGTCTACCTTTCATAATATAGGAAAACAGGCTATCTGTCAATAAAGCAATACTTTAAAGTGCAAAAGCGAAAGTTTTTGTTGAAATTCTATAAAATAGTTGTGTTTTTATAGAAAGTTTAGTACAATATATCCATGAGAAACTTTAGCAAGGAGGCAGCAAGCATGAAGGTTTACAGAACGGATGAAATTAGAAACGTGGTCCTTTTAGGACATGGGGGAAGCGGAAAGACCAGTCTGGCAGAAGCGATGGCTTATGTATCTGGAGCAACAAATCGTATGGGATCTGTTGAGAACGGTAATACGATCAGTGATTTTGATAAAGAAGAACAGAAACGTAAATTCTCACTTAGCACAAGTCTGATTCCGATTGAATGGGAAAAAGCAAAGATTAATATCCTTGATACACCTGGATATTTTGATTTTGTCGGAGAAGTGGAAGAAGCAGTCAGCGCAGCCGATGCAGCTGTTATCGTTGTTTCCGGAAAAGCCGGTGTGCAGGTAGGAACCGAGAAAGCATGGGAGCTCTGTGATAAGTATAATCTTCCGCGTATGATCTATGTTACTGAGATGGATGTGGATGATGCCAGCTTCCGTCAGGTTGTTGAAGATCTGACCGCAAGATACGGTAAAGTGATTGCACCACATTTCCAACCGATCCGTGAGAACGAGAAATTAGTAGGTTATGTCAATGTTATCAAGAATGCAGGTAGAAGATACACCGGACTTGGACAGAGAGAAGAGTGTGAGATTCCGGATTACTGTCTGCCGAACCTGCAGATTTACAGAGAGAAGCTTCTTGAAGCAGTGGCAGAGACCAGTGAAGCATTTATGGAACGTTATTTTGAGGGAGATGAATTCTCGGTTGAAGAGATCCGCTCTGCCATGAGAACAGAAGTTATGGACGGAGATATCGTTCCGGTAGCAATGGGATCCAATGTTCAGGCACAGGGTGTTGCAAACTTACTGTCTGATATCGTAAGATTTTTCCCAAGTCCGGAATACCGTGAATGCGTAGGCATCAACCGTAAGACCAATGAGATCTTTGAAGCACATCATGATTTTGCAGCCGCAAAGACCGCATATGTATTCAAGACCATGGTAGATCCGTTTATCGGAAAATATTCTTTCGTAAAAGTATGTTCCGGTGTATTAAAGGGGGATGATGTCCTTTACAATCCGGAGTCAGATGCAGAAGCAAAGATCGGCAAGATCTACACCTTATCCGGCAACAAACCGGTAGAAGTTCAGGAACTGTTTGCAGGTGATATCGGAGCGATTGCAAAACTGACAAGTACAAAGACAGGGGATACCCTTTCAACAAAAAATACACCGGTATCTTATGGAAGAACCGAATACTCCAAACCGTATACATATATGAAGTATGTAGTGAATAACAAAGGTGATGAGGACAAGGTATCACAGGCTCTTGCGAAGATGATGGCAGAGGATGTGACACTGAAAGTGGTAAATGACAGTGAGAACCGCCAGTCACTGATTTATGGAATGGGTGACCAGCATCTGGAAGTGACAGCAAGCAAGCTGGCAGAGCGTTACAAAGTCGGAATCAGACTGGAGACACCAAAAGTTGCGTTCCGTGAGACGATCCGCAAGAACTCGGATGTAGATACCAAGTATAAGAAACAGTCCGGAGGACATGGACAGTATGGACATGTTAAGATGCGTTTTGAACCATCCGGAGATCTGGATACACCGTATGTATTCCAGGAAGAAGTAGTCGGAGGTGCTGTTCCGAAGAACTACTTCCCGGCGGTTGAAAAAGGATTGCAGGAATCTGTATTAAAAGGACCTCTCGCCGGATATCCGGTAGTTGGTGTGAAAGCAACTCTGTATGATGGATCTTACCATCCGGTAGATTCTTCTGAAATGGCATTTAAGACTGCGACGATCCAGGCATTTAAGAAAGGATTTATGGAAGCAGGACCGGTTCTTCTTGAGCCAATCGCATCTGTGAAAGTAACCGTTCCGGATGATTATACCGGAGACGTTATGGGAGATCTGAACAAGAGACGTGGCCGTGTTCTTGGAATGAATCCACAGTCAGGCGGATATCAGGTAATTGAAGCGGATGTACCGATGACAGGCATGTTTGGATATTGCACAACACTTCGTTCTATGACAGGTGGACGAGGAAGCTATTCGTATGAATTTGCCCGTTATGAACAGGCTCCGGCAGATGTACAGGAAAAAGAAATTGAAAAGCGTGCAGCTGAAGAATAAGAATAAGGAAAAGCCGGGAGAAAATCCCGGTTTTTTCTATTGTACTTTCGTACTAAAAGTGGTATACATATTATGATGGTGGCAGCTTCGGCTGTCACATTGGTATTTTATACAATTTTAGTATTAAAGGTTTAGTATTAAGAGAAAAAGTAGAGGAAAAGAAAAATGAAAATTGTAATTATTGGGGACGGGAAGGTTGGTCATAAACTGACCATACAGTTATCCGAAGAAAATTACGATGTGGTTTTGATTGACCAGAATGAGGGGAAATTAAAAGAAGCACTGAATCAGCTTGATATTCTCTGCATTACCGGAGATGGTGCAGATGCGAAAGTGCAGAAAGAAGCAGGAGTGCCGGGCGCTGATCTTGTTGTGGCATGTGCATCGACAGACGAACTGAATATGCTGAGCTGCCTGCTCGCAAAGAGACTGGGGGCAAAGCACACGATCGCCCGTGTAAGGAATCCGATCTATTATCAGCAGATCGATCTTTTGAAAGAGGACTTAAGACTGAGTATGGCTGTCAACCCGGAACTTGCGGCTGCATTTGAGATTTCCAGATCGATCCTTCTTCCGGATACTGCAAAGGTAGAGACTTTTATGAAGGGAAAAGTCGAAATGGTAGAATTCATTGTCAAAGAAAGAAGCCATCTGGGCGGAGTATCGCTTGCTGAGCTTTACCGCAAGTTCCAGATCAAAGTTCTGGTATGTGCTGTAAGACGTGGATCGGAAGTGATCATCCCGAATGGTGATTTTGTCATCCATGATGGAGACCGGCTTCATATTGTTGCATCCCACAAATATATTGAAGAATTTTTCCATCTGATCGGAAAGCGGAAAGAGCCGAAGAATATTCTGGTCTGTGGTGGGGGAAAAGTCGGATATTATCTGGCAAAACAGCTTTTAGGACTTGGTATGCAGGTTAAGATCATTGAGCAGGACTGGAAGAAATGCGAAGATCTCTGCGACCAGCTTCCGAAAGCGACGATCATCTGTGGGAATGCCGCAGACCATGACCTTCTGATCGAAGAAGGAATTGAACAGGCAGATGCCCTGGTCAGCCTGACCGGTATGGATGAGGAGAATATTATCCTTGCACTTTTTGCAAAGACAAAAGGTGTGGACAAGATCGTGGCAAAGGTCAACGAAGACGGACGTGCCCAGCTTGTCGAGGAACTTGGGATCGATCTGATCGTATCGGCAAAGACTGCAACAGCAGATGCGATTATGAGTTATGTGCGTGCACGCCAGAATTCTCTCAAGAATGTCAATGTTGAATCTATGTATCAGCTGGTTGGCGGAAGAGTAGAAGCACTGGAATTTATTATCAAAGAAAAAACAGAATATACAGATATCCCGTTTAAGGATCTGGAACTGAAGCCGAACAATCTGATCGCATGTATCGGAAGAAAACGGCAGATTATTATTCCGGACGGGGATGAATCCATTCAGGTGGGCGACAGTGTTGTAATCGTTACAACCCAGAAGAAAGTTAAGGATATCACAGATATTCTGGCTGAGCAATAGGGGTGAAAAGAAATGAATGTGAAAATGATACGCTATATCATCAGCAAGATGATGGGAGCAGAGGGACTGCTGATGCTGCTTCCGATGATGGTTGGAATTATTTATGGCGAGCACACATCGGTTTATTTTCTGATTACAGCTGCGATCCTGACGGCAATTTATCTGCTGTTTGGCAGAAAATGCCCGGAGAACATGACGATTTATGCCAAAGAAGGTCTGATCATTGTTGCAACGGCCTGGATTTTCTGGTCACTTGCAGGTGCACTTCCATTTGTACTCAGTAAAAGTATTCCAAGCTATGTGGATGCTTTTTTTGAAACAGTATCCGGATTTACGACGACAGGTTCTACGATCCTGACTGAGATTGAAGGACTTCCGAAAGGAATTCTTTTCTGGCGTTCCCTGACACATTGGGTTGGTGGAATGGGAGTGCTGGTATTTGTTATGGTACTTACCTCTCTGGATGAGAAGAATTCCATGCATCTGATGCGTGCGGAAGTTCCGGGGCCAGAGGCAGATAAACTGGTTCCAAAGGCAAGAGGAACCGCAAGGATCCTGTATGGAATGTATTTTGCACTGACTACAATTGAGGTAGTTTTTCTTCTGGCAGGAGGGATGAACCTGTTTGACGCAGTGACACATGCATTCAGTACTGCCGGTACCGGAGGATTTTCCGGCTACAATGCAAGTGTGGCACACTTCAACAGTGCCTACATTGATGGTGTGATCACCGTATTTATGATCCTGTTTGGTATCAATTTTAACCTGTATTTCTTTCTGCTTTTGAAAGAATTTAAGAGTGTATTTAAGAATGAGGAGCTGCGTGCTTACCTGGGAATCATTGCAGGAGCAACCGTTGTGATCACCTGCAATATCGCCGGAGGTTATCATTCTCTTTTAAAGGCATTCCGCTATGCGGCGTTCCAGGTGGCATCCGTGATCACGACAACTGGATTTGTGACGGCAGATTTCAACAAGTGGCCGGAGCTTTCCAAATGTGTTCTGCTTCTTGTGATGGTAATCGGTGCTTCTGCCGGTTCAACAGGCGGTGGTATCAAAGTATCAAGACTTCTGATCCTGGTAAAAAGCATCCGCCGGGAGCTGAAAACTATGATCCATCCGAAAGCAGTCAATATCGTAAAAGTAAATGGGAAAAAAGTGAAAGAAGAGACGATGCGGGGGGTATATATATACTTTATTGCGTATATACTAATCCTGATCGTATCCGTGCTTCTGATCTCGATCAATAACTTTGATTTTACTACTTCATTTACCGGAGTGCTTACTACACTTAATAATGTAGGACCGGGACTGAATCTGGTAGGACCGGTGGAAAATTTTGCGAAGTTCTCAGACTTCTCGAAGATTGTTTTCTGCGTGGATATGCTGATCGGACGACTGGAGATTTTCCCGTTCCTGATGCTGTTCTCGCCGTCACTTTGGAGTAGAAAATTCTAAGACAGCTTTGGTAAGGCAAAACGATGAAAAGGAGAATTTATGAAAAAGAAAAATATAGCGATCAGTTTTCTGCTGCTTTTAGTGGCAGCAGGAATCTGGTATTATGTATCACTGCCGGCTTTTAATATCCATTCTTCCGGAGTGTGGTATTTTGTGCTTGTTCTGGTGCTTGCGGTCGGTCTTGTGCTTGCAGGAAAAAAAGGCTTGCGATACGGAGCGATTGATCTGAAGGAGATGAAAGAATCCAAAGGTTTCAAATGGTGTGTCCGTCTTTTTATTCTTTTGTTAGTGATTTATCTGGCTGGAACCATTCTTTCTTCACCGATTGTGAATGCGAAGAAATACCAACAGCTTCTGAAGGTAGAAGAGGGCGAATTCACAAAAGATATCGAGGAGCTTTCCTTTGACCAGATCCCGCTTCTGGATAAGGAGTCTGCGCAGCTTTTAGGAGACCGGAAGATGGGAAGCATGTCAGACATGGTATCCCAGTTTGAGGTGGACGATATCTACAGTCAGATCAACTACAAGGATCGTCCGGTCCGTGTGTCACCTTTGAAATATGCGAATCTGATCAAATGGTTTACCAATCGGAAAGATGGACTTCCTGCATATATCCGGATCGATATGGCAAGTCAGACAACGGAGATGGTAAAGCTGGAGCAGGGAATGAAGTATTCGACCAGCGAGCATTTTGGAAGAAATATTTACCGTCATCTTCGTTTTGCGCATCCGACTTATATTTACGGAGACCTTAGTTTTGAAATTGATGATAATGGTGTTCCATACTGGGTAGCACCGGTCAAAAAGTATAATATCGGTCTTTTCGGAGGAGAAACGGTAGGGCATGTGGTGCTCTGCAATGCGATCACCGGCGAAATGCAGGACTACAGGATCGATGAAGTCCCGGAATGGATCGACCGAGCCTATTCGGCAGATCTTCTGGTACAGCTTTATGATTATTATGGCACGTTAAAGCATGGGTATTTTAACAGTGTACTCAGCCAGAAAGATTGTCTGAAGACAACAAACGGATATAATTATCTGGCGATTGATGATGATGTATGGGTGTACACGGGAGTAACTTCTGTAAACAGTGACCAGTCCAATGTGGGATTTGTGCTGATGAACCAGAGAACTATGGAGACAAAGTATTATCCGGTGGCAGGTGCGATCGAGGATTCTGCGATGGCATCGGCAGAAGGACAGGTACAGAACCTGAAGTATCGGGCGACTTTCCCGCTGCTGCTTAACATTTCCGGGGAGCCGACTTACTTTATGGCACTTAAGGATGATGCAGGACTTGTGAAAAAGTATGCAATGGTCAATGTCCAGAAGTACCAGGTTGTTGCGATCGGGGATACGGTAAGTGTATGTGAAGAATCCTACAATAATCTGCTTCTTACCAATGGAATCAAGGAAAAAGAAGAAGTGAAGATGGATACCGGCACGATCGAAGGAAAGATCACGAAAATCGCCCAGGGCGTTATAGATGGAGATTCTCATTACTACATTATGCTGGAAGGATCAGATGAGATTTTTGATGTATCGGTAGTCGATTTTATTGAGATTATCAAGTACAATGTGGGAGATGATGTAAAACTGGAGTATGCAAAAGGGGATAAGGCAAATACGGTGTTGTCTTTGAAATAGCATGATGTTGGGGTCAAAAGGTATTTTGACCCCTTTGATACCAGATTGCGAGAGTGCAAAAATCCTCTTGCAAGCAAGCTTGCATCGGCTTTTTGACCTTTTGACCCTGGTATCATAGCATAAAAAGAATGTGCTCTGTCACATTTGGAAAACCATAAAAGGAGGGATGAAGATTTACAGAAAATCTTCATCCCTCCTTTTGGATAATGTCTATCTTAGTTAAGGAGTGTACAATCTTCAAAATCTACATTACCAAGCTGTTCATTCGTTGCACTGATGCTGACATAAAAATCTACATCATTTTCTTTGGAAATCTTTTTCAGTGTTTCGATGAAAGAAGGAATGTTCTCAAGTGTGATGTCGGCGTGCTTTAAAATACCGTCGATAAAGATTGCTTTGATATCATGGTCTGCGCTTAACATACCGTAAATAAATCCAAGATATTCATCGGTATTGGTGATTACATCATAGTCATCCATGCAGATCGCTCTGATGTTGAAAGATAAGCTGTATGTATCTCTGTGGCTCTTCTTGATGAAGAATACGTTTCCTTCACATGTCTTTACAGCTTCGTTAGCACGTTCGATCATTTGCTGGGTTTTTCCGCTTCCTTTTGGGCCTGTCAATAAATTAACCATATTATCAAGTCTCCTTTGTTTATGAATTTGTACTAAAAAAGTACGAGATTTTATAAAACTATTATACACTAATCACAATGCATTAACAAGCTATTTATTTGCATCTTTTAAAGAAATGTGATACGATATAGCTCGGAAACAATTTGCAGTTAGAAAAGGCTAATTTATGGAATTATAATAATAAGAAAAGAGGAACGAAAAATGACGAAAGTTGATATTATTTCTGGTTTCCTGGGAGCAGGAAAGACAACATTCATCAAGAAACTGATCGAGGATGTATTTCCGGGAGAAAGACTGGTCCTGATCGAGAACGAATTTGGGGAGATCGGTATTGATGGCGGATTCTTAAAAGATGCCGGCGTTGAGATCACAGAGATGAACTCAGGATGTATCTGCTGTACACTGGTGGGGGATTTTAGCAAAGCACTTCAGAAAGTACTTGTAGATTATACACCGGATCGTGTCATCATCGAACCTTCAGGAGTTGGAAAGCTTTCTGATGTTGTAAAAGCAATCGAGGGTGTCAAAGATGAGGCAGATATTGAGATTGACGGAAGAATCACAGTTGTTGACGGTAAGAAAGCAAAGATCTATCTCAAGAACTTCGGAGAATTCTTCAATAACCAGGTAGAGCATGCATCTACGATCGTTATCAGCCGTACCCAGATGATGACAGATGAAAAGGTAGAAGAGTGCGTGCATATGCTGCGTGAGAAAAATGCAGAGGCAACCATTATTTCCACACCTTGGGAAGAACTTGGAAAAGATGCCGTTTTGCATGCCCTGCAGCATGGTGCTGAGATCGAAGGTATCCTGGAAGAACATGCACATGAGCATGACGACCACGAACATCACCATCATCATGATGACGAATGTGGCTGCGGTCATGATCATGATCACGACCATGAGGAGCATGAGCATCATCACGAACATGATGAGAACTGCACCTGCGGATGCCACGATCATGACCATGAACACCATCATGATCACGACCATGAAGAGCATGAGCATCATCATGAACATGATGAGAACTGCACCTGCGGATGCCATGACCATCACCACGGACACGAAGGACATCATCATGCAGATGAAGTATTTACAAGCTGGGGCAAGGAGACTGCTCATAAGTATACAGAAGAAGAACTGGATTACCTGCTGAAAGCATTATCTGAGACAGATGCTTACGGAACCGTACTTCGTTCCAAAGGAATTATCCAGATGGCAGACGGTTCCTGGAAGCAGTTTGATATGGTTCCGGAAGAATATGAAGTCCGTGAGGGACAGGCTGATTACACAGGACGTGTATGCGTGATCGGAACAGATCTCAAAGAAGAGGATCTGATTAAGTTATTCCATATCTAGGAGGAGCAAGCGGCGATGACAACACCGGTATATATCTGTACAGGATTTCTGGACAGTGGAAAAACAACATTTATCAAGGACACACTGATGAAGCAGGAATGGATCGAAGAAGGTCCGACATTGCTTTTGCAGTGTGAAGAGGGAGAGGAAGAGTACTCGGAAAAATATCTGGATGAGAACGGACTGTTCCTCTTCAATATAGAAGAAAGAGAAAAGTTAAATAAAACTTTCTTTGAAAACTGTGAGAAGATCTATCATCCGGTCCAGGTGATCATTGAGTACAATGGAACCTGGGATCTCCAGGAAATCCTGGATGAAGATTTTCCACGTAACTGGGAGATTCAGGGTGTGTACTCAACGGTTAGCGGTGAGACGCTGGACATGTACCTGAAGAATATGCGGAATATGCTGATGAACCAGCTTACAGAATCTGAGTTGATCATCATCAACCGTTGTGGGGAAAATACAGACCGAAGTGCGTTCAGACGTGCCCTTAAGATCCAGAACCCACAGGCACAGCTGATCTTTGAAGGCGTGGATGGCAATATTATCCCGCAGACAGAAGAGGATCTGCCATATGATCTGAAAGCAGACCATATCTTCATTGATGATGTGGACTTTGGTACCTGGTATGTGGATGCATATGAGCATCCGGAGCGCTACGAGCACAAGAAGATCACCTTCCTTGCACAGCTTTTCCGTCCGAAGGGAATGCCGGCAAATATGCTGATTCCGGGAAGACAGATCATGACCTGCTGCGCAGATGATATCCGTTTCTATGGATATCCATGTAATCTTGGAAGGGCAGCGCAGATTACACAGAGAAGCTGGAAAAAAGTAACCGTCAAGTTCGAGTACGAAGCGTACCGTCCGATGGTTCCAAAGCAGCCGGTTCTTTATATGCTGGAGATGGAATCCGCAGAAAAACCGGAAGAAGAGGTAGTATATCTTGGATAAATTTCAAGTATTAAAGCAATTTTTTGGCTATGACGGATTCCGACTGGGACAGGAGAAACTGATCGATGCGATCCTGTCCGGCCGGGATGTACTCGGCATACTGCCAACGGGAGCCGGAAAGTCCATCTGTTTTCAGATTCCGGCGCTGATGATGGGAGGTATTACACTTGTGATATCTCCCCTTATTTCTCTTATGAAGGATCAGGTGGCATCCCTCAACCAGGCAGGGGTTCATGCAGCCTATCTGAACAGTTCCCTGACTATGGGGCAGTACCGGAAGGCACTTGCTTTTGCAAAAGAAGGAAGATATAAGATTATCTATGTGGCACCGGAGCGGCTGGAAACTGCAGAGTTTATGGATTTTGCTATGAGCGTGGATATTTCTATGATCGCAGTCGATGAAGCACACTGTGTTTCCCAGTGGGGACAGGATTTCCGGCCAAGTTATTTAAAGATCACAGAGTTTGTAGAGTATCTTCCAAAGCGGCCGGTTGTGAGTGCATTTACTGCAACAGCGACGAAAGAAGTAAGAGAGGATATGATCGATATCCTGATGCTGGAGGATCCGGAAGTAGTAATGACAGGTTACGACAGACCGAATCTGTTCCTTGCGGTACAGTTCCCAAAGAATAAATATGCCGCACTCAAAGCATTTATTGAGGAGCATCCGGATCAATGCGGGATCGTCTACTGCCTGACCAGAAAGCAGGTGGAGGAAAATTGCGCACTCCTGGAAATGGATGGGTTTTCCGTAACCAGGTATCATGCGGGACTGACAGACCGGGAGCGGCGTGATAATCAGGATGATTTCATTTATGACCGGAAACAGATCATGGTGGCGACGAATGCATTCGGGATGGGAATTGATAAATCCAATGTCCGCTTTGTCGTACATTACAATATGCCGAAGAATTTGGAATCCTATTATCAGGAAGTGGGACGCTGCGCCCGAGACGGTGAGCCGGGGGAGTGCCTGCTTTTATATAGCGGACAGGATGTGATCACAAACCAGATGTTCATTGAGAACAACCGCGACAATCAGGAACTGGATGAACTGACGCGCCGGATCGTGATAGAGCGGGATCAGGAGCGCTTGAAAAAGATGACTTATTATTGTTTTACAAAGGAATGTCTGCGTGATTATATTCTGCGGTATTTTGGGGAATACGGAAGCAATTACTGTGGGAACTGTTCAAACTGTAAGACGCAGTTTGATACCGTGGATATGACGGCAGAGGCAAGGATACTTGCCATGTGTGTAAAAGAAAGTCATCAGCGTTATGGAATTAATGTGATTCTGGATACGGTGCATGGAGCAAATAATGCGAAGATCCGGCAGTATGGCATGGGTGCCAGTCCGGCTTACGGGGTACTTTCTAAGACGCCATCGTGGAAGCTCAGGCAGATATTCAACCAGCTTCTGGCAGAAGGATATCTGAAGACCACGCCGGATTCTTATATGATTGTGAAGCTGACTGAAAAGTCGGAAGCACTGATTGCAGGGCGGGAGACATTTACAATGAAGATGGCAAAAGAACCGGAGAAAGAGGCGAAGACAACACCGAAGAAAAAAGTGAAGAAAACGGCCGGACTGGTTCTGAATAAAGAGCAGGAAGAGTCTTTTGAAATCCTGCGCGCTCTGCGGGCAGAGATAGCGAGAGAAGAAAAAGTTCCGCCTTATATTGTATTTTCCGATAAGACCCTTGTGCAGATGTGTATCGAAAAACCGACAAATAAGAATGCTATGCTGAAAGTTTCCGGTGTGGGAGAGTTCAAGTTTGAAAAATATGGAGAACGCTTTCTGGAGGTGATCCGGTCGTGGACATAGAATATCATCTGATCCGGTCAGACAGGCGCAGTATTGGAATCGAAGTTGACCGGGAAGGAAAGGTGACGGTCCGTGCACCCTATTCCTGTGAGAAAAAGCGGATTGACCGGTTTCTTCTGGAAAAAGAGAACTGGATCCGACAGAAGGTAAAGCTTCAGAAGGAAAATGCAATGAAGCGGCAGGAAAAGAGAGAGATGCCGGAAGCAGAAAAGAAATATTACCGGAATCTTGCAAGAGAAGTATTAGGTGCAAGGACCGGATACTATGCCCGGAAAATGGGTGTGACCTATGGGCGTATTTCCATCCGGGAGCAGAAGACCAGGTGGGGAAGCTGCAGCAGCGTAGGGAATCTCAATTACAACTGGAAGCTGGTGTTGATGCCGCCGGGAGTTCTGGATTATGTTGTGGTGCATGAGCTGGCACATCGTAGAGAAATGAATCATTCCGCTGCATTCTGGAAGGTCGTGGCGACGTGGATGCCGGACTATAAAAAATATAGAAAATGGCTGAGAGATAACGGAAATCAATTTTAAATGGTAAAAATAATCAAGAATTCGTAAAAAACAATCAAGAATCTCTTGACGGAACTTGTATTTATTTTTATAATAACAAGGTATATGAAAAAAACAAGGATAAGGATCAGTAAAAGATTAGAGTCTGTACAGAGAACTGCCGGGCGGTGCAAGGCAGCAGATCAAATCTTTGAACTCGCCTTTGAGTTCTTCTGCTGAACGGTTTTCAGATAGGCAGAAGCGGGAATTCCCGTTATAGAATCACAAGTGCGCTGCACCGTAAGTTATGTTACCGGGATGCGGCGAAGAAGAGTGGTACCACGGAATTTAATCTTTCGTCTCTTTGAATTTATCAAAAGAGGCGAAAGATTTTTATTTAACAGGAAATCCTGATGGAATTTCCTGTTAAATAAAAGGTTAAGACACTTTTTTTCATACTGAAACAATACCAGGAGGAAAGAAAAATGGCAGTACCTTACAATCATAAGGCAATCGAAAAGAAATGGAAAGAAAAATGGGCTGAGAATCCGGTTAATCCGAAAGTGGATGAAAACGGCAACCCGAAAAAGAAATATTATTGTCTGGACATGTTCCCGTATCCGTCAGGAAACGGTCTTCATGTAGGACACTGGAGAGGCTATGTTATCTCCGATGTGTGGAGCCGTTACAAATTGCTTCAGGGATATTACATCATTCATCCGATGGGATGGGATGCATTCGGCCTTCCGGCTGAAAACTATGCGATCAAGATGGGAACCCATCCTGCAAAATCGACAGCAGCAAACATCGCGAATATCAAACGTCAGATCAATGAGATCTCAGCGCTTTATGACTGGGATATGGAAGTCAATACAACAGATCCTGATTTCTACAAATGGACACAGTGGATCTTTGTAAAGATGTTCAAAGAAGGACTTGCATACGAAAAAGAATTCCCGATCAACTGGTGCCCGTCTTGTAAGACAGGTCTTGCAAACGAAGAGGTTGTAGGTGGAAAATGCGAACGCTGCGGCGCTGAAGTTACAAAGAAGAACCTTCGTCAGTGGATGCTGCGTATCACAAAATATGCAGACCGTCTGTTAAATGACCTGGATAAGCTTGACTGGCCGGAAAAAGTTAAAAAGATGCAGACAGACTGGATCGGTAAATCTTACGGTGCAGAAGTAGATTTCCCGGTTGAAGGAAGAGAAGATAAGATCACTGTATACACAACAAGACCAGATACGCTTCATGGAGCAACCTTCATGGTACTTGCACCGGAACATAAGCTTGCAGCAGAGCTTGCAACACCGGAACACAAAGAAGAAGTAGAAAAATATATCTTCGATTCTTCTATGAAGTCTAATGTAGACCGTCTGCAGGACAAAGAAAAAACAGGTGTATTTACAGGAACTTACGCGATCAACCCTCTGAACGGAGCAAAGGTACCGATCTGGCTTTCTGATTATGTACTGGCTGATTATGGTACAGGAGCCATCATGTGTGTACCGGCTCATGACGACCGTGACTTTGAATTTGCAACCAAGTTCAACATCCCGATCATCCAGGTTATTGCAAAAGACGGTAAAGAAATCGAAAATATGACAGAAGCTTACACAGAGGCTTCCGGAACGATGATCAATTCCGGAGAATGGAATGGCATGGAAAGCTCTGTCCTTAAGAAAGAAGCTCCACATATCATCGAAGAAAGAGGAATCGGACGTGCAACTGTAAACTACAAGCTGCGTGACTGGGTATTCTCCCGTCAGAGATACTGGGGAGAACCAATTCCGATCGTACACTGCCCGGAATGTGGCGCTGTACCGGTACCGGAGGATCAGCTTCCGCTGAGACTGCCGGATGTAGAATCTTATGAACCGACAGGAACAGGAGAATCTCCACTTGCGGGAATCGATGAATGGGTAAATACAACCTGTCCTGTTTGTGGAAAACCGGCAAAACGTGAGACAAATACCATGCCGCAGTGGGCTGGATCTTCATGGTATTTCCTGCGTTATGTAGATAATCACAACAACGAAGAACTTGTATCCAGAGAAAAAGCAGATGCAATGCTTCCGGTAGATATGTATATCGGTGGTGTAGAACATGCAGTACTTCACCTTCTGTATTCAAGATTCTATACTAAATTCCTTTGCGATATCGGTGTGATCGATTTTGATGAGCCGTTTGTCAAACTGTTCAACCAGGGAATGATCACAGGTAAGAATGGTATCAAGATGAGTAAGTCAAAAGGAAATGTCGTGTCTCCGGATGATCTTGTAAGAGATTATGGATGCGATTCTTTAAGAATGTATGAACTCTTCGTAGGACCACCGGAACTGGATGCAGAGTGGGATGACAGAGGAATCGATGGTGTATACCGTTTCCTTAAGAAACTCTGGAACCTGCTTATGGACAGCAAGGATAAAGATATCAAACCAACCAAAGAGATGATCAAAGTACGTCATAAACTGGTTTATGATATCACAACCCGTCTGGAAAGCTTCAGCCTGAATACCGTTATTTCTGCATTCATGGAGCATACAAATACACTGGTTGCGATCGCTAAGAAGGAAGGCGGAGTAGACAGAGATACTCTGGATACCCTTGCTGTATTACTGGCACCATTTGCACCACATATGGCAGAAGAAATCTGGGAAGAACTTGGCAACAAAGAAAGCGTATTCCGTGCCGGATGGCCAAAATACGATACAGAAGCCATGAAAGATGATGAAATCGAAATTCCGGTACAGATCAATGGAAAAACAAGAGCAGTCATCAAGATTTCCGCAGAGGCTACAAAAGAAGAAGCAATCGCTGCCGGAAAAGAAGCAATCGCAGATAAACTTACAGGAAATATCGTAAAAGAAATCTACGTTCCGAAGAAGATCATAAACATTGTGCAAAAATAGGCAGTGCAAATAAGGAAAGCCGAGGTCAAATCCTGCTAGCAGGAATTTGACCTCGGCTTGAGTTATTTATAGGGCGTACGCCCGTCAATCGAACGAACTATGTTCGTGAGATTGTGCACTGCCGTAAATTTGCGACAAAAGTAATCCATTCAAGGCGTATGCCCGTCAATCGAACGAACTATGTTCGTGAGATTGTGCACTGCCATAAATTTGCGACAAAAGTAATCCATTCAAGGCGTACGCCCGTCAATCGAACGAACTTGTTCGTAAGATTGGAGCACTGCCGTAATTCTGCGACAAAGTAAATCATTCAAGTATAAGTCCGTCAATTTTCCGGTAATCCTTTACGGATTCCAAAAGTGGATGCAGGGGAAAAGGGAATACAGCTGATCAACCGGAATATGGTCAGAAATATTTCATTTGATAACAAATAAAAATATGCTATACTGTTCTTGAACTTTGAGTAAGGAGGAACAAACAGATGGAAAATGTACACAGTATAGACGTAGAAGAGGATCAGTTTGCATACCGTTATGATACGCAGCTTCTGATCGACAGAAGAGATGAAGATCTGGATGAAGATGAGATTGCAGAATATATATCCGAACATTTTGAGGGAAACTGCCTGATCGCGGTAGGAGATGAAGACCTGATCAAAATTCATTTCCATACAAACGAGCCATGGAAGATTCTGGAATATTGTAACAGTATCGGCGAGATCTACGATATTGTAGTGGAAGATATGATCCGGCAGTCAGCGGGACTGAAAGGATAGCATGTACCTCATATCGCTTTATTTTGACGAAGGGACAAACAAGAAGATCCAGTTATATATGGAACAGATTGCGCAAAGAACGGGCAATATGGCGATGATTGACGGAAAGGTTCCGCCACATATTACCTTGTCGGCATTTGATATGGCAGAAGAAGAGAAAGCAATCGCCGGCTTTATGGCAATGGAACAGGAATTTGAAAAAGGACAGATTTTCTGGTGCTCGGTAGGGATGTTTCTGCCACATACAATTTATTTGTCACCGGTTTTAAATGCATATCTGCAAAAGCTGTCAGAGTCTGTTTTCTCAAAGATCAGATATCTGGAGGAGGTACGAATCCAGATCAGATACCAGCCGTTTTCCTGGTTCCCGCATACAACACTGGGAAAAAGACTGAACCAGGCGGAAATGCGGGAGGCATTTGTTGTGATGCAGAACCAGTTTGCACCGTTTACAGGTGAAGCGGTTGAGATTGGGCTTGCGAGGACGAATCCATACAGGGATTTATGTAAGATAAAGTTAAAATAAAAAGAAGATTTTCGCGGATCTGAATCGACACGTGAAAATCTTCTTTTTCGCTATCAGAGGAACTATCCGAGCACAGTTCTACTAAAGTTTTCCCTCTGGAACCCTGGAAATGATCGTCCGGTTGATCCGTACCAGGAAGAAGGAGGATACCATAAGTGAAATGACCTCCGCAATCGGGAATGACCACCACACTACATGAAGACCGCCAAGCTTTGCAAGGATATATGCGGCAGGGATCAGTACAAATAACTGACGCATAATGGAGACGATCATACTGAAAAATGCTTTTCCAAGAGCCTGAAATACTGTTCCTGATACAATACAGAACCATGCGATCAGATAGTGGATTCCGATGATCCGCAGGGCAGGAACTCCGATGGTGAGCATCTCGTCCGATGCATTGAACATACCCAAAAGTATCTGTGGGATTCCTTCAAAGCAGAGGAATCCGATGAAGGTGAGGCAGAAGGCAACCAGCATACTGAGCTTGATCGTCTTGAGCATACGTTTTCTCTGACCGGCACCATAATTGTAGGCAATGATCGGAGTAATCCCATTGTTGAGACCGAATACCGGCATGAAGAAGAAACTCTGTAGCTTAAAGTAAACGCCGAATACAGCAGTTGCGGTTGATGAAAACTCGATCAGGATGCGGTTCATGCAGTAAGTCATAACCGATCCGATGGACTGCATAATAATCGTTGGAATTCCAACTGCATAAATGGTGCCGATAATATGGAAATCGAGTCTGAATCCATGAAACTTCAGTTTCACATCATGATTGTACCGGTGGTTACAAAATCCGGCGACAAGTGCGGCAACGCATTGTCCGATCACGGTTGCAACAGCAGCTCCGGTCACACCCATTTTCGGAGCTCCGAGAAGTCCGAAGATCAGGATTGGATCAAGAATGATGTTAGTGATTGCCCCTGTCAGCTGGGAAGTCATACTGAAGATGGTTCTTCCGGTTGAAGTAAGAAGACGCTCAAAGAAGACCTGTGCAAGCAGCCCGAAAGAAAAAATCATGACGGTGCTTAAGTACTCAATTCCGAGTTCCATGATCTCCTGGTCAGCATTTCCAATCTGACTTGCGTAAAAAGGACGGACAATCGTAAAGCCAAGAATGAAAAATACGAGATAGCTGAAAAAATATAAAACGGCAGCGTTGCTTGCAGTTGCATTTGCTTTTTTGAAATTTTTCTCTCCAAGTGATTTGGAAAGGAGTGCATTCATGCCGACACCGGTTCCGGTTCCAACTGCAATAAGCAGTGTCTGGAGTGGAAAGGCAAGTGAAACGGCGGTCAGTGCATTTTCCGATAATTTAGCGACAAAAATACTGTCTACGATGTTGTACAAAGCCTGTACCAGCATAGAAATCATCATAGGCAGAGACATATTAAATAATAGTTTTCCGATGGGCATGGTACCCATTTTGTTTTCTGCGGGTGCAGATGTATTTTCTTGATTCATTTTCTCATTCCTTTCTGTTCTGGTAAAAGAGTAAAAATATTGCAAAAACAGCCACTAAACACATATGATATAGGAAAATACGAAGATAATCAAGTGGAATAAGGGAGTATAAATTGACTTCTTTCGGACAGACGGGTATAATTCTTGTTATATGGAGAAATAGGAAAGGGATATACTAGAATGAGTAATACAAATCAGAAAATCGAAACTTTAAATAAACTGCGTACTGTAGAGGCAATTTATGTACTGATGTCATCCTGTACAAGAATGCCATATGTGGTCTGCGATCCGGAGACATTTGATGATGAGATCCTTCTTTATTACACAGAAGCGGAAGCGAAAGAAGAGGCTATGAAGCTTCAGAAGGAGGGAAATCCAATGCAGCTTGTCAAGGTGGATGAAAATTCCCGCCTGTCATTTTTTACCGGGTTGTTTCCAATGGGAGTCAACTGTATTCTGGTGGACAAAGGGTTGGACGGACAGATTACTGTGCAGCTTGACGAATTGATCACGAGACCGAAGGATGAAGAACTGCCAGAAGGAAAAATACGTGTAGAGAATCCGGAACTGGTGCTGACTGCAGCGTATTTTATGCAACAGATGAGAAAGCCGGATAAACCGGAGATGACGGATGAGTTAAAAGAACTGAACGAAGAAATGCTTGCCCATTATCAGGAGGGGCGTTATATTGTGACTGTTCAGGAGGACAAAGGAATTCCGATTTTGAAACAGAAAGATGGAAAAGTGTATCAGCCAATCTTTACGGATGTGCAGGAAGTTAAGAAATTCCAGAACCTGAACAAGGGTGTAACATTGAAAACCGCTGTTGTAGAAGGAAGTAAGATTCCGGAAATTCTTTCACCGGAAGCATTTGGCGTTGCAGTCAATCCGTTTGGGGTGAACCTGCAGTTGCAGATAAAGAGAAAACCGGCGAAAACGAAAGAAAACGAAAACAAAACACAAGAATAATCGAAAATAAAAAAGAAAAAATGAAAATTGCAAGAGGAATCCTGATCTGCGGAACAGGTATCGGGGTAAGCATTGCTGCCAACAAAGTTCCGGGAGCTTATGCAGCACTGGTTAACAATGTATATCAGGCTCAGAGAGCACAGCTCAGTAATAATGCCAACATTATCACACTTGGTGCACAGGTTACAGGAATTGAGCTCGCAAAATGCCTCGTAAAAGAGTACTTAAGCGTAACTTTCGATCCGGAATCCCGTTCTATGCCAAAGGTGGCAAGAATTACAGAATACGAAAAAGAAGGTAAATAATCTGAGTTATTCAGGAATAAACAAAAGGCAGTCAAGTGGGGCTGCCTTTTATTTTTGGAGGGGAAAAGCAATTGAAGCATATAACAAGTCTTCATCAGTCTGTCGGTTACATTTCGTGTAGATCTTTAGAAAAAATTTACACAATCTTTCTTGAATCCCATTTCATCAGGTACTATAATGGACGTTATTAAGGAAATTTGGAGGATGTTATGCTGTTTCAGAATATAGGACTGACCAGGGCAATGTATCAGTTTTTCCAGACTTTAATCTACGTTGCGCCTGCTACATTACTTGCAGTTTCGTTGCATGAATTTGCACATGGATATGTGTCATATAAACTCGGGGATATGACACCAAAATATGACGGAAGACTGACCTTGAATCCATTTAAGCATCTGGATGTGTGGGGAACGTTATGTCTGCTTGTCTTTCATGTGGGATGGGCAAAGCCGGTAAGGATCAATACCAGGAATTATAAGAATAAAAAAAGAGATACAATTCTTGTGGCAGCAGCGGGGGTAGTCATGAATTTCCTGCTTGCGTTTGTCTGTATGATTCTGCACGGGCTTTTGTATAAGTACGGATCGAGCGGGTTGATTCTGAATTATCTTTATGTGCTTACTTATTATGGAGCAGTGCTGAATATTGGACTTGGTGTGTTCAATCTGATTCCGATTCCGCCCCTTGACGGATCGAATATTCTTGCTGAGATCTTTCCGAGGGTAGCAGAGTTTTACTGGAAGATCCGACCGTATAGTATGTGGATCCTGCTTCTGTTACTTGGAACAGGAATTCTGGATGTGCCGATCAGTCTGCTGAATTCTGCAGTAATCAATGGAATGTGGAGTTTTGTGAAAGCAATTCTG
The DNA here is from genome assembly GCF_040915385.1 of Coprococcus sp. RTP21204st1_G4_RTP21204_210225. NCBI lineage: Bacteria > Bacillati > Bacillota > Clostridia > Lachnospirales > Lachnospiraceae > Coprococcus > Coprococcus sp. RTP21204st1_G4_RTP21204_210225. Next base: position 233,397 of record NZ_JBCPDP010000003.1, read on the forward strand.
AGAGTTGGATTTGTGACGACCGGTGGAGGAACTGTGATTTAGGAAAAGATGAAAAACGGGAATTGTAGTAAATGAGAATGAAAAATGCGTATAGAATAATGCAGGTAGTCGAGAGGATTACCTGCATTTTTCGTATACATTGTAAAATTGAAAAGAAATAAGGAAATATTACGAAAGACATTCAATAAAAATGTCTTTCGTAATAATATGTAAGGCATTTAGAATGGAACATCCATTTCATTTTCGGATGTATCGCTTTTGGATTTATCAGACGCATCAGGGGTGGAAGACTTTGGAAGTCCTCCGGATACAGCAGTCTTTGCACTGATTCCGTTGATCTCAACGCGATCGTCAACGACAATGACCAGGCATTTCTGACCATCGATAATACGTGTTTCTACAAGATCTGCGCATTCCGGGTTTACCTGAATGGTGATGTCCGGAGTTTTGATCTCGAATTTTTTGAGGTTTGCAATATTGGAGGCAAGGAGTGTACTGTGCTCTCCGGCAGCGGAATCGTACTGCTCATCGAATGTTTCCAACTTTTCTTCTTCGACACCGCTTTTGGCAAGGAGGTATTTAACTTCTGCTTTGTCAAGGGCAAGTGGTTCCGGATTTTCAGAATTCTGTTCAATCATTTCATTTAAGTTTTCGTGGATATTTTTGACTGTATCGTAGTCGCAGTCATCACCGAGCGTTTCTTCGATCAGTGTACGGAAAGTATCCTTCTGATCTCCGGCGGTGAGTGGCGGAACACATCCAAGAAGCAGATCGGTCAGACCGTTTCCGAGATTCTCTGCATTTTTTGAATAATAAAGTAGATTGTGAATATCGGTGCTGCGGTCATTAAAAGCAGGGAAGAGGAAACCGGCATCCGGCATCTCTACGATCCAGTCACGGATACGCTCATGGAAACTGTTTTCTTCTGCATGATAACTGAGTCCTGGCTTGGAAAGCTTGACCGGACAGAAGGTACACATGATGTAATCATAGACTTCATCGGATGCATCGAACATTTCACTTCCGTCCGTTGATTTTCCCGGAATATCGTAGGCTGCATGGACCAGCAGGATCAGATAGTTCTCTGCATAATCATAGGAATCGATGACACGATTATAGAATTCTTCCAGAAGAGCGTCGTCAGTAAGCCGGCTGTTTCTTAATTTGAGAAGAAATTCCTGTGTACCACCTTCCGATTCGGTCTCCAGAGGAAATTCCATATTCAGAAGATTTTTTCCGATCGTACCGGACAAGGACTTTCTAAAAATGTCAAAATACTTGAACATTTCCTCTTCCGGAAGAGAAAGGAAAGCATCTTTCATCTCCGTTTTTTTCTCTTTTTCACCATCTACATAGCATCCGCAGATGCGGGTGATCGCACAGTTGGATGGGGTGAACTGTTTTTTGATTTCAGTAACTTCTTTTTTATTCATAGTAAGTAAATCCCCTTTTGGTAATTGTGATTTTGTAAAAGACTGATGCTTATGAATTATAACATATTTTGAGGAAGAGTGTGATTAGGAGAGAAAATTATTTGATTATTTTCAGAATAATGTATATACTAAGTATATACATTATATGGAGGTGAATTTTATGCAAACACAGGTAAAAGCATGGGGAAATAGTCAGGGAATCAGACTTCCAAAAGATATTTTACAAGAGGCCAATGTAGAAATAAATGATATGCTGGAAGTAAAAGTATCGGATGGTATGATTATGCTTGTTAAGACCTTCAGGCATCAAAAATTAGAAGAAAGAGCTGAAAAGTTTGGTGGTAAGTTAAATCTTGATGGAGAATATGAATGGGATAAGCCGGAAGGAAGAGAGGTGTGGTAGAAAATGGAGATACAGCAGGGGGCTGTTTTAAAAGTGGAAAAAATTAAGGATCCTGTATTTGTTGCAAGTAAAAATTTTTTTAATCAGTCGGGAGAAATAATTGGCTGTCCAATATTAGGAGAGAGTACAGAAAGCCCACTTCACATTTATGTTGAAATGGATGAAAATAAAGGTTATATCCAATGTGAACAAATGAAAATGTTAGACTTGAGAGTCAGGGGATATAAAATAATAGATCGTGTAAAAATGGCAGATGTAATTAATGTAACAGACGCAATACAGAGTATATTCGACTATATATAAATGCAGGGAACCAATCCGGAACCCTGCATTCATAATATCTGCTATTAAGCCATCATTCCTGTGAGAATATCATTCACAAGCTTTCCGTCAGCTTTTCCTTTTACTTTCGGCATCAGTTCTTTCATGATACGTCCTTTATCCTTTGGTGTCGGAGCATCAATTCCAAGACCGGAAAGGACACCTGCGATCACTTCTTTGATCTCAGCTTCGTCCATCATCTTCGGAGCATACTGCTCAAGAACAGCGATACGTTTCTCGCATTCTTCAATAATGTCTGTACGATCAGCAGGAGTCATCTCCAGAGTTTCTTTTGTCTGTTTGATCTCTTTTAAGATAACTTGAACTTCTTCTTCTTCGGTAAGATCGGCACGTTTGTCGATGGCTTTGTTCTTAAGGGCTGCAAGAAGAGCAGATAATGTCTCTTTTGTGTCCTTATCCTTTGCTTTCATGGCTGCGACCATAGCGCTTCTTACTTCATCAATTTTACTCATTGTATATTCCTCCAAACTTGAGGCAAAATGCCTGTCTGCACTTTATTGTAGCAGATGGGAAAAGAATTTTCAATCTCTGGAAGAGGAAAACTTGGGTGGCTATTTATCAAAAAGTGCGGTATACTGATAGGAATGAATCAGGGATAGATGAGAGGTTAAGCGATAGGATGAGTGGCTGTACATTATGTCCGCGGATGTGTGGGGCGGACAGGGAGAATGGGAAGACAGGTTTTTGCGGAGAGACAGGGGAGATCCGGGCGGCGAGAGCGGCGCTTCATATGTGGGAGGAACCCTGTATTTCCGGAAAGGAAGGATCAGGGACGGTCTTTTTTACGGGATGTACTTTAAGATGTGTGTTCTGTCAGAACCATGAGATTGCGGGAAGCAAGGTTGGCAAAGTGATCTCAGAAGAGCGGCTGGCGGAGATCTTTCTGGAACTGCAGGGGAAAGGTGCGAATAATATCAATCTTGTGACGCCGACGCATTTTGTGCCGCAGATCATCCGGGCGCTTCAGAGTGCAAAGAAGCAGGGGATGTATTTGCCGGTTGTATATAATACGGGCGGTTACGAGAGAGTGGAAACCTTGAAAATGCTGGATGGTCTGGTGGACATTTACCTGCCGGATTTCAAATATTTAAATACAGATCATGCGAAAAAATATTCGATGGCGGAGGATTATCCGGAGGTTGCGAAGGCGGCTCTTGCTGAGATGGTAAGACAGGAAGGGAAGCCGGTATTTGATGAGCGCGGAATGATGAAACGTGGCGTGATCGTGCGTCATCTGCTTTTGCCGGGATGTCTTGCGGATGGAAAAAGAGTGGTGAAATATTTGCATGAGACTTATGGAAATCGGATTTATATGAGCCTGATGAGCCAGTATACGCCACTGGAGAATCTGGATGCGGCAAAATATCCGGAGCTGAACCGGAAAGTGCCGGAGTATGCGTATGAGAAACTGGTGGACTATGCGATCTCGCTTGGCGTGATGCAGGCGTTTATACAGGAAGGGGATACGGCAAAGGAGAGTTTTATTCCACCGTTTACACTGGAAGGAGTATAGGAAAGGAGATTGATATGAAAAGACAGGTGACAATGGAAGAAATTTCAGATGGAAAATTATATACCAGCAATGATCTGGTAAAAGCGGACTGTGGCGATTGTGAGGGATGCCACGCCTGTTGTACGGGGATGGGAAGCTCGATTGTGCTGGATCCGCTGGATATTGTCCGGATCAGCAGGGGAACAGGAGCGGCTTTTGAGACTTTGCTTGCAGGAAAGATTGAACTGAATGTGGTAGACGGAATCATTTTGCCGAATCTGAAGATGGCAGGAGCGGAAGATGGCTGTGGTTTTCTGACTGAGGAAGGAAGATGTGGGATTCATCCATTTCGTCCGGGAATCTGCAGGCTTTTCCCGCTTGGAAGATATTATGAGGAAAATGGTTTCCGCTATTTTCTTCAGGTACATGAATGTCAGAAAGAGAACCGGGCGAAAGTAAAGGTCAAAAAATGGCTTGATACACCGGATCTGAAAAAGTATGAAACGTATATTGCCAGATGGCATGGATTACTGATTCAGTTACAGGAATACATTGCAGCACATCCGGAGAGTGCGAAGGCGGTCAGCATGGATGTATTGCAGAGATTTTACCTTACTCCGTATCAGACGGAAGAATTTTACAGTGAATTTTTCCAGAGAATGGACGAGGCAAAAAAGGCATATTGTTAAATACAATTGAAATAATCGGCAGCCAGGGAGATGAATTCTTTGGCTGCTTTTTAATACCCGTTGTGAGGGTGAAGGAAAGGCTGTCCTGTTTTTTGACGAAAATCTGTAAGTAAACTTATCTGTCAAGAATATTTTCTTATATAGGCAAACCTGTACACGGATATGGAAGATGTGTGCACAGGAATCCGTGTCTGGGATTTAAAAATATCACAACTGCAAGGCAAGATATAAAAGCACCGCATTCTTGAAAACACGCGGATTCAGCCCGCATTTCTGGTAAATATGATTCAACTTGTACTGCACTGTGTTTTTGTGAAGAAACAACTTCTGGCTGGTTCCGAGAAGAGACATATTTGCTTCAAAGTAAGTCTGAAGCAGATTTCTTTCTTCATCAGAAAGTGCAGAGATCGTTTTTTGCAGATAAGCATTTTTTTCCTGCTCCGAGATGGAAGAGAGCAGAATTTCCAGTGTCATATCATCGAAAAAAGCAATCCCGTTTTCCGAACTCCGGCAGTATTTCAGCGCAGTGAGTGCAGACTGGTAAGAAAGAGAAAGCTGGAAAAGCTGACATTTCTTTCCGACTGCAATGGAGAGCAAAGCTCCACAGTCTGCGGTAAAATCAGCCAGTATCTGATAGAGAGCGGCTTTGCCGGAGTTTTCCAGCACGGCAAGATATTCATTTGGATAATAAAAGGTATAAAGAGTAATACCAAGCGTGCCGAAAAGTCCGATGATCTTCTGTTCAAGGGAAGAAGAGTTGTTGTGTCCATCCGGTGATGACTGGATGATCAGAAGCCGTTTCTTTGTCCCTGGATTTACCTGAAGATCTGAAAGGCAGGTGTCCAGATAATCCGGATCAGCAATCTCATTCCGGATCAGGGCATCGATAACAAAGTGTTTTTTATCTTCCAGAGAGCGGCTCAGTCGGTTCAGCTCTTTTTCACGGATCAGCAGATGGGTAATCCGGTCGGCAAGATGGACGTACTGGCGGACCTGGTCCGGTTCTCCGGTAATTCCGATCACTGCAAGAAAACTGCCGTGATAATAGAGTGGCATATTGATCCCTTTTTGTGTTCCGGGAAAATCATCATCTGAAAAAACTTCGATTGTCTGTTCTGTCTGGGCGGCTTTGTGACCGATGGCATGAAACGTACCAATCCGGTCGGCGTTGGTACTTGCAAAAATCATTCCCTGCTTATCGATAAAATTGATATCCTGTCCGCAGGTGTCTTTGATCGTGTTTACTACCTGAAAGGCAAGTGATTTGTCTAACTTCATTTTAAACATCCTCCGATTTTGGAAAAGAAGTTGTGGGAATGATGCAGATGCTTATCCAGCATTTAACAGGATAAAGAGAACGGTATCATTACCACTTATTTAAGAATTGTAGCATTATTTGGAGAGAGGAACAAGGTGGAAAGGTACAAGGGGAAAATTGCATAAAAGAAGAAGTGGAAAATGTATATGATTCACAAAAATGCAATATATGAATGAAAGATTTCAAAATATGAAATAAAACAATTGCTGAAAAAGTATAGATTGACAGAAAAATATCATGTTGAAATCAAAATGAAATGATTTTGAAAACTTCATTACTATATATGAAAAATTGTAAAGAATACATAAAAAAGTACATAGGTATTGATGAAAGCGTCAATAGAATTTATGCTTTTTTTCGTACAATAGCATTGTCAGATAAATGACAGCGCGCTGACATAATGAACGAGTAGAGGAAAGATTAGTAAAGAGGTAACCAAATATGAGCGAATCAACTAGAATAATGCTGGGACTGGCAATCGGTAAAAAGAAAGAAGAATGGGCACTTGCAATTCGGTTTGGAAAGTGTCCCTTTATGGATAATATGTAGGCAATTTGCGTTATGGAAGTTGCCTGTATATTTGTCATTACTTAAAACTACATAGGCGGATTGTTTACGGCAAAACTTAATCTGCAATATTTGCGATCACTGAGAGGTTTGCAGAGTCATCCAGAGAAATGGTAACAGAAGAACTGTTATCAATGGTTCCGGAGAATGTGTTAGAAAAGGATGTCCCATTTGCAGCTTTTCCGGAAACATGGATAGAATAAACACTGGATCGAGGAAGTTCTACAGTTTCGGAAGAACCTGCCTTCACAAGTGAAAGCTCTTCATTTGATGAAGAATCATTGTTACAGATGAAATGAAGATCTGTCAGGTCGTAGATCGTTGTGTTGTTGATGGTCAGTGTAGGAAAAGAAGAAAATCATAAAGAAAAGAGAGTATTTCTGTAAAAACTATACAAAAACACTCTCTGAAATTTGTAAATAATATTAAAACTATAACAGACGGAATACCTGTTCTACAGCTGCTGTCATATTTGATTTTGCATTTTCGGGATCCATTGCTTCGGCTAGTGTTGTGATCCCACGAACGATCGGGAAGAATGCATCGATTCCGGCCGCATTGCAGGCTGTTGCTTCCGGGGTGACGCTTCCGGCAAAAGCAACGACTTTGGAGCCGTATTTTTTTGCAAGTCTTGCCACACCGACAGGAGCTTTTCCCATAGCGGTCTGGTGATCGAGGCGTCCCTCGCCGGTAACAGTGATATCTGTATCTTCTAATTCTTTTTCCAGTTCGACAGCGTTAAGAATCAGATCGATTCCAGGAGTCAGCGTAGCATTTAAATAACTGAGAAATGCAAAGCCAAGACCACCTGCAGCACCAGCACCTTCTGCAGATGCATAATCATTATGAAGAAATTTGGAGGTAATAGAAGCATAATGATTCATTGCCTGATCCAGTTCTTCTGCTATTTCCGGTGTGACACCTTTTTGCGGACCATAAATATAGGTAGCTCCGTTCTTTCCGCAAAGTGGATTAGTTACATCACAGGCAATATGAAAATTGCATTCTTTGAGAATTGGGTTAGCTTTTTCTATTATAATAGAAGATACCCGTTCAAGCGCCTGTCCGCCTTCGCCGACATCCTGTCCATTTTCATCGGAAAATTGATAGCCAAGTGCCTTAAGCATTCCAATTCCACCATCATTTGTTGCGCTTCCTCCAATTCCAATAATGAAATTGCGGATACCGCGTTCCATGGCATCTGCGATCATTTCACCGACACCGTAAGTGGTTGCAGTAAGTGGATTTTTTTCAGATTCTCTTACCAGGATAATTCCGGCAGCGGCAGCCATTTCGAGGATGGCAGTATTTTTTTCTGCCAAATATCCGTAATGTGCATTTACCGGAGTACCAAGAGGACCAGTCACTGTAAGATCAATACGCTCACCACCAAGTCCTGCAATCAGGGCATCTGTGGTGCCTTCACCACCATCTGCAAGTGGTTTTACGACAACATTCGCATCCGGGTGTGCTCTTAAGATTCCTTCTTTTGCAGCCATTCCGGCTTCAATCGAAGTGAGACTTCCTTTAAATGAATCAATTGCAACTACAACTTTCATAATTTCTAATCTCCTTATCATTGAATTCATTTTATGATAAATCCAGTGTATCATGGATTGAAGAAAAAAAGAATGTTATAAGAAATAATAAAAAGAATAAATAAACATAAAAATATGTCCCTTATAACATTTGCAAAAAGTGGGATTTTTCCTATAATATGATGTAAGTGTCAAAAGTATCAATTGCGTTTGTGCTCGCACGAATAAGCAATGGAGCAATCCGGTTACATCAGTGAGTGGAAAAATTTACTTTTGACACTCATATCATAAGATAGTAAAAACAGACAGTAAGGAACAGAAAAACAAAATGCAGGGAGTGGAAATCATGAATAAAAAGGAGATAAAACTGAGTAATGGATGTGATTGCCATTCCAAGAAGTGGAAAGGCAGAACATGTACTGCAGAACTTGGAGGCGGGAAAGGTTCATTTGACAGTGGAGGAATATGCCAGATTAGATGCTGCTTTTCCGGCACCTCAGAAAAAAATATATCTTGATATTGTGTAAATCCCAATGGAATGTGGACGGTGAGATACAAATTAAAAAAATAGAGAAAGACCACACTTATAGATAAACAAAATAAAACTTATTGAAAATTTAAAAAATTGTTTTGCATTCTTGTTCTTTTTATGATATTGTCTTTAGAGGTACAATAATTCAGGGAGGAACAAGAAATGAATAATTACATGTATCTGGTCCCGATTGCAGCTGTTATTGCTTTATTATTTGCAGCATATCTTGCTGGTAAAGTAGGAAAACAGGATGCAGGTACGGACCGCATGAAAGAGATTGCAGGCGCAATCGCGGAGGGCGCAAGAGCTTTCCTCATGGCTGAATACAAGATTCTGGTCATTTTTGTAGTAGTGCTTTTTGTACTGATCGGATTTGGTATCAGCTGGGTAACAGCAGTATGCTTTGTAATTGGAGCACTTTTCTCAACAGTTGCAGGATACTGTGGTATGACAGTCGCTACAAAAGCGAACGTAAGAACTGCTAACGCAGCAAAAGAAAGCGGAATGAATAAAGCATTATCAATTGCTTTTTCTGGCGGGGCCGTTATGGGAATGTGCGTAGCAGGTCTTGGAGCACTTGGCGTAAGCCTTGTGTACATTGTTACAAAGAACGTAGATGTGCTTTCAGGATTCAGCCTTGGTGCATCTTCAATCGCACTTTTCGCCCGTGTTGGTGGTGGTATCTACACCAAAGCAGCAGACGTTGGTGCAGACCTTGTTGGTAAAGTAGAAGCAGGTATCCCGGAAGATGATCCGCGTAACCCGGCTGTTATCGCTGACAATGTAGGTGATAACGTAGGTGACGTTGCAGGTATGGGAGCTGACCTTTTTGAATCTTATGTTGGTTCACTTGTATCAGCACTGACTCTTGGAGCAGCAGCAGGAGCTGTATCCGGAGTTCTTTATCCGCTTGCGATCGCAGGATGTGGTCTGATCGCTTCTATCATCGGAACCTTCTTTGTAAAAGGTGATGAGAATTCGAATCCACAGAAAGCTCTCACAAAGGGAAGCTATGCAGCTTCTATCGTAGTTATTGTTGTAGCACTTGTACTGAGTAATGTACTCTTCGGAAAGATGAGTGCGGCAATTGCCGTTATCGCAGGTCTGGTTGTTGGTGTGATCATCGGTAACATCACAGAGTACTACACATCAGCAGACTACAAACCGGTTCAGGGAATCGGAGAACAGTCAGAGACTGGTGCAGCTACTACAATCATCAGTGGTATTGCGGTAGGAATGAAATCTACAGCAATCCCGCTTCTCCTGATCTGTGTAGGTATCTTTGTATCTTACTCAGTTGCAGGACTTTACGGAATCGCACTTGCAGCAGTAGGTATGCTTTCTACAACAGGTATCACAGTTGCCGTTGATGCATACGGACCGATCGCAGACAATGCAGGTGGTATCGCAGAAATGTCAGGATTGGATGAATCTGTTCGTGAAATCACAGATAAGCTTGACTCAGTAGGAAATACAACTGCAGCTATGGGTAAGGGATTCGCGATCGGATCAGCAGCCCTTACCGCACTTGCACTTTTCGTATCTTATGCACAGGCAGTTGGTCTTGAAGCGATCAATCTTCTTGACTACAGAGTAATCATCGGTATCTTTATCGGTGGTATGCTTACATTCCTCTTCTCAGCATTTACTATGGAGTCTGTATCAAAGGCTGCATACAAGATGATCGAAGAAGTAAGACGCCAGTTCCGTGAAAAACCGGGCATTATGAAAGGTGAAGAAAAACCGGATTATACGTCATGCGTTGCAATCTCTACCACAGCAGCTCTTCACGAAATGCTGCTTCCGGGTGTGATGGCAGTCGTAGTACCGTTGATCGTTGGTATCGTTCTTGGTGTGGAATCCCTCGGTGGATTACTTTCCGGAGCACTTGTTACAGGTGTACTTATGGCAATCTTCATGTCCAACGCTGGTGGAGCATGGGATAATGCTAAGAAATACATTGAAACAGGACATCATGGCGGAAAAGGAAGCGAAGCTCATAAAGCAGCAGTTGTTGGTGATACAGTAGGTGATCCGTTCAAGGATACATCAGGACCGTCTATCAACATCCTGATCAAACTTATGACAATTGTTTCACTTGTATTTGCACCGTTATTCTTATCAATCGGTGGATTACTGTAAAAATTGAATAAAGTAAAAGAAATCCTTCATTTGCGGGAAACCGCAGATGAGGGATTTTTATATATAATGTGAAATTCTTACTGTTAAAAAATAAAATGATATGAGTGTCAAAAGTATCAATTGCTTATTTGTGCGAGCACAAACACAATTGATACTTTTGACACTTACATCATAAAATTTCAGGTAAAAAAAACCCTGTAGGAATAAAAATGTTGTATTTCCACATACTACCCATATCGAATAAAATATGGAAAATATGTGGAACACAGGAGGAATAGAATCAATATGAAAGCTACAGGAATTGTCCGCCGGATCGATGATCTTGGCAGAATTGTCGTTCCGAAGGAAATCAGGCGCACGCTACGTATCCGTGAGGGTGATGCACTTGAAATTTTCACCGACCGGGAAGGAGAAATCATTCTCAAAAAATACTCACCGCTTGGGGAAATGGGAAATTTTGCAGACCAATATGCGGAAAGTCTGGCACAGACGCTTGGATATCTGGTGTGTATCACAGATACAGATCAGGTGATTGCAGCAGCAGGACCGGGAAAGAAAGAATTTCAGGAACAGCTGATCACAAGACAGCTTGCGGAAGTGATCGCAAGAAGGGAGCAGTTTCTGGCATCTTCTATGGATCGGAAGTTCACGGTCATCGTGTCGGGACAGAATGCAGAACTGAAATGGCAGGTGGTAAGTCCGATCATCTGCGCCGGAGATGCGATCGGTTCTGTCGTGATCCTGGCAAAGGATGGCAGGAAAAAACCCGGTGAGTTGGAACAGAAGATGATACTCTGCGCAGCAGGATTTCTGGGACGACAGATGGAACAGTAAAGGAATATTTCATAAGAATCTCTCATAGTATAAAAGGACAGGAGGGGTTCTTATGGAAAAAAAGCTGTTTGGAAATATCTGTTTTACAAGACTTGTGAAAGCACTGATGCTTTCTTACTTTCTTACGATGCTGATGCTGCTCGGGCTGTCCTTTGGGCTGTATAAGTTTGACTTAAGCGAGAAAACAGTCCGGATCGGGATCCTTGCGGTTTACATAATTTCCACATTTGCCGGTGGATTTGCCATGGGAAAAATGGGGAAGACAAGGAAATTCCTGAGGGGATTTATGCTTGGAATGCTCTATTTTCTGCTACTGCTTGCAATTTCAGCAGGGATCTACCGGAGCGTGCAGGGTGGAATGCAGATGATGATCGCCTGGATCCTCTGTGGGGCAGGCGGAATGCTCGGTGGTATGGTGTCCTGAAGGGGAGGAGATGTAATTTTTGCATTGACGGTATCAAGGGATATGGGCGATACTTTTATTTTTTAATCCGGGGGAAGCAGTTGCGCCAAAAGGAAGCTTATACTATACTATAGGTGATAAAAATGCCCGGAGGTGATGAGCCGGGCAAGAGGGAGGAACTCGTGAAAAGGAACACCAGACAGCTTTATTTGATGTTTTTGGTTTTTGCGATAATCATAGCAGCATATTCCTGCCGGCTGCTGGCATGGTTTGATATAGGAGGGAACTATCCAAGCTATGTGCGTGCCGCATTGTATTTATTATTATTTGTCTTGTGGGGGTATTCTCTGGATCAGCGGATTATTCAGAAACCGGTGCTGCACTGTCTTCGCTTGATGGATGTTCTGATGCTTATCTGGTTGACTTTGCGTACTTTGAAATATGAGGTGGTTACAGATCTGACCGTGGCACGTTATTTGTGGTATCTTTATTACCTGTCGATTCTTTTTATTCCGCTGCTTGGTGCATATACTGCAATTTTTCTGGGAAAATCCGAAAATTATCAGCTTTCCAGAAAAAGCTGGTTGTTATCGCTGATTCCGACAGCATTGTTTCTGGCTGTTATCACAAATGATTTCCACCAGCAAGTATTTTCGTTTGCGAGCGGAATTCCGGGGGTGCCGGATAACAAAGTCTTTTTCCATCGTCCGCTTTATTTTGTGAGTGTTGGATGGATGATAGGCTGTGTATTCTTTTCAGTATTTCAGCTGCTGAAAAAAACAAGGCTTCCAAGTATTGGAAAGCGGAGAATGATGCCTTTTGTTTTGAGCTGCGTGATGCTCTTGTATGGAGCACTTTATCTTTTGGGATTTCAGGTCATCCGTGATGTTTTTGGAGATATGAATGTAATGTTTTGTCTCTTTTATGCTGCAATATACGAAAGCTGTATCCATTGCCGTATGATACAGTCAAACACAGGGTATGTCGAGTTATATGAGGCGACAACGCTTGCCTCCTGCATTGCAGATCAAAATGGGCGGATTTTGCTTCGTTCCCGCACAGCAGGAGAGGATATGGTATGTCCAAAAGATGGGGAGAGTATCGTTTATCCGGATGGAATGCGCATCTCTTCGGCACCGATTAAAGATGGTTTTGTCATCTGGGGAGATAACTTGCAGCACCTTACCAAGCTTCGCAAGCAGCTTGATGAGAATAAAAGAAAAAGAGAGAATAACAAAAAGAAATTAAAGGATGCTTATCTTGTGCAGAAGGAGCTATACGAACTAACGGAAAAGAACCGTATTTATGATGAACTGGAAGAAAAACACAAAACCCAGACGAGGAGGATAAAGGAACTTCTTGAACAGTGTAAGAATGCAAAGCCTGAGGTAATGCAGGCGTGTATGAAAGAGATTTTGTTGCTCGGTACTTATATCAAGCGAAGTGCGAATCTGTATTTTCTTTCTCAGGAATACGAAAAGCTTCCACAGCAGGAACTCAGGCTGACGATCGATGAACTGGTACGTGCAATGAATTCCTGCAAAATTGAATGTGGTGCGGTCTATTTAACCACAAAACCGATAGCATCAAAAGAGGTTGTGCGTTTGTTCGAACTGCTAAAAACGGTAACGGAAATGACGATAAATGAGCTGCATTCGCTGTTTATTTCTGTGTCCGATCAGGAGATGAATCTGTCTGTAGAATGTGCGGCTGATTTGTCCCCAATTATTTCTTCTGAGGTAACGGCCGACAAGGAGGATGGATTGTGGCTGATACGTACAGCAATAGGAGGAGAGGATAATGCGTAGGTTGAGGCGCTTTGGGTTTAATCGTATCAAAGAAGGATTTGACCAGCTTCCTACGGCGATCTGCTTTTTTGACAGCAGAGGAAGTATTGTTCTTTGCAACAGGCAGATGTATCGTCTGAGTCATTATTTATTTGAAAGTGATATGCAGTATCTCGGTGAAGTTGAGCGGGCACTTGCGACCCCCCCGGAAGGAATTCTGCAGCTTTCGAATATGGAGGGTACCTATCGTTTTCCGGATAATACCATATGGCAGTTTGAGAAAACAGAAGTAACGGATCGATATGGAGAAACCTATATCCAGCTTACAGCTGCGGATGTTACGGAATTGTGCCATGTGCTCGGACTGCTTTTTGAGGAAAATAAGAGGCTTGCCGAGGATGAAGAACATCTGCAAAGGTTATCTGAAAATGTGGAGAAGATTGCCCGGGAGAAAGAACTTTTGACGGCAAAATCTGCTATGCATGATAATCTTGCAGCCAGTATTATTGTAATGAAGCAGTATCTTTCTGGAGATTTCGGCGGGATCGATGTGGAAACAGTTCTGTGGGAATGGGAGAAGAATATTGTTTTTCGGGAGGTCGAACATTTATCAGAAAAAGAGAAATTGTTTGCCAGTGCAAGAAGCAGTGGTGTCCTTGTGCAGATAGAAGGAAAGGAACCACCGGGAAAAGCAGCAGAGATGATGTATGCTGCTATGCAGGTATGTCTGAATAATGCCCTTCAATATGCGAGAGCGACAGAACTGGAGGCAAATGTTTTTGAAAATGAAACCGGCTATACCGTGATGATCTATAACAACGGACAGCCTCCGGAAAGAGAAATCCGGGAAGGTGGAGGACTTACCAATCTGCGGCACCGGATTGAAACGGAAGGCGGAAGGATGCTCGTACAGAGTTTTCCGGAGTTTGCTCTGGTAATAGAAATTCCTAAGATTTAACACGTTAGGGAGGAATGAAAGTGAAAAAAATACTAATTGTTGAAGATCAGATGCTTGCCCGTAAGTATTTGTGCTCTTGCATAGAAAAAAGCACAGAATGTGAAGTGGCATCTGCCCTGACCCGGGCAGATGCAGCATTGCAGAGATGTGGTGAGGGGCATATTGACCTGGTGGTGATGGATATTTGTACAGAAAATGATTCGGATGGATTAGATGCGGCTGAAGCAATCAAAAAATACTATCCACGGATCAAGATCGTAATGGTGACCTCCATGTTAGAAGGACGATTTCTGGATCGTGCAAGGAAAATAGGAGCGGACAGCTTCTGGTATAAGGATTCTCCTTCCGGTGATCTTATTAGCGTGATCGAAGGGACACTTGCAGGTAAAAATTTCTGGCCGGACAAGGTGCCGGCTGTGCAGCTTGGAAAAGCACTTTCCTGTGACCTTTCCGATCAGGAAATGGAAACCTTACGTTTGTTGTGTGAAGGGAAGACGAATGCCGAGATTGCGGCTAAGCTTCATGTGGCAGAATCATCGGTTCGTACCTATATCAACCGGATGTTAGAGAAAACAGGATACACAAACCGCAATCGCCTGATGGTTGCGGCGGTAAGCAAACGCCTGGTCGTACCGAGCAGTCAGCTCGACGTATAAGAAGAAAATAAAATAGGATTTAGATGTGAAAATTGCTCTGCTTTTTATTAGGTAGAGCGATTTTTTTGTGTAAAATGCTTATTTGTCCACATTTATGAGGACAGACAGAGCTATTTTTCTCTGTTAGACTAAAGAAAAAAAGAAATATAGCAGACACATCGGATATATCGCTGAAAGAAAGGAGGATGGTTCGATGCGAAAAATAGTGGTTGATATGCAGAATTTTCTGTTTGCGGATTCCGTAGCGACTGCCTTCAAAAAATCGGATTATGAGATTGATGTAGTCCGTACGGAGTCTCCAAAAGATACGGTTGAACTTTGTAAGCTTTATAAACCGTTTGTTCTTATCATGGAGGTGACGGGCTATACTCCGTGGAAGCTTTGTGAAAGAATGAAGCTTCGGGATGAAGTAAAGAGGGTGTGTCCTGACTGTAAAATTGCTTTCATCGTGGATTCCAATACAGAAAAACAGGCGGCAAAAGACATTCGGGATGCGAAGAAAAACGGTCTTATCGACCAGTTCTTCTATGGATCCATGACTGCTGAATATCTGATGGATCAGATTTATGCGATGTAAGGAAATGGAAGAACCACCGAGAAGAAACTGCGTATATATCCGACTGACAGAAAGAAGAAAAGAGAGGTGAAAAAAGCTGTTTTCACAAACAGTTATAATGCGAAGAAAGCAGTAGCTCCGGTACAGAAGAAGGCTCCGGACGATAAAATGAAATCTCCTAAGACCGGTAACGACAGCCTGATGGTTATCTGGACTACAATGATTCTTGCCGTTTTGGAGAAAGAAAAAAGGTTCAGTCTTTACAAGGAGAAATGTAATATGAAGAAAATATCATTACTGTTTTGTTTGATAATCCTGCAGGCCGGCTTATTATGCGGATGCAGACTGCCTCATAAGAGCAGTCCGCAAAAGCCTGTGGAAGGCGAGAATAAAAGCGGTCTTGTGAAAGTGCAGGATGATAAAAAAGAAGAGAAGAAGGAAGAAAAAGAGAAGGAAAAAGAAGAGCCGGGGAAGACAGAAATCGTCGAGACGGAAGATATGGAACTGTCACTTCTCAAAAAACAGATCAATCAAAACAGCTGCGGTGCAGGGGTTGCACTTTTCGGGTATGTGGACAGTGAATTTACAAGGACAGATCTTTCATTTTACCTGGAATTTCATCATTTAACAAAAGAGTATCCGTTTTTGTCAGAAGCAGCCTGTTACATGGCGGATGGGCAGGAGCTGTATGCCATCGTTCCGCCAAATGAAAAAGGCAGAGTGACCGTTTATCCTTCTGATATCACGGAAAATGGTGAATATGCAGATGATAAGAGTCATCCGTTATTTGAAGGAAAACCGGGAGAGGCGCTTGTGCTACGTTGTAATTTCAGTGAGATCTATTCCAATGTACTGGTTTCGGTGACAGATGGCGGCGATGCCATAGATTTCCACCCGTCGATTTCATTAATGGACGGCCATCTGGCAGAACTTGCCGGAGTATATGATTTCTCAGTCTATGAGGAAACACCGGATGAACGTTCGGTTGAAATCGCAACAGAGATCCTGCTGGAGTATGGAGAGGTCAGGCAGGGACTGGAAAATGGAATGAAGCTTATGTATACAGGAGAATCAGAGATCATAAACGGAGGCAGCTGTATGCTTTTTGTATTAGGAACTGATAATGGAGAACAGTTTGTGCAGGAACAGCTTTACGGCGTTTGTGATAATCTCATTTATATTTATGATGTTTTTACAGACACATGGAATGCCGCATATTAAACCGTGTTCTTCCGGTGTAACCGGATAACATAGAGGAAGATCATTTCAAAAAGGAAAGGAGAAAATATTATGGGACTTATTAAAGCAGGTATGGGTGCTCTTGGAGGTACTTTTGCAGATCAATGG
This sequence comes from Coprococcus sp. RTP21204st1_G4_RTP21204_210225, assembly GCF_040915385.1. Lineage (NCBI taxonomy): Bacteria > Bacillati > Bacillota > Clostridia > Lachnospirales > Lachnospiraceae > Coprococcus > Coprococcus sp. RTP21204st1_G4_RTP21204_210225. The sequence goes on from NZ_JBCPDP010000003.1 coordinate 250,394, forward strand.
AAGGAATTTTTCTACTGTGAATCGATGCCAAAGGAGGTACTCGTTACAAAAGGACAAAAACGTGTCACCGGACGTTCAGCGAACACCAAAGGAAATGACAATATTATCTCGAACGGCTCTGGAATTGCTGTAGCAGACGGACAGTGTATGATCATCGTAGAACAGGGCAAGGTCGTAGAAGTCTGTGCAGAACCGGGAGAATTTACTTATGATACTTCTTCCGAACCGTCTATTTTTGCAGGCAGCCTTGGAGAGAGTATCAAAGAAACCTTTAAAACCGTAGGAAAACGTTTTACTTACGGAGGAGATACCGGAAAGGATCAGAGAATCTATTATTTTAATACCAAGGAGATTCTGGAAAATCGCTTCGGAACGCCGAATCCGGTTCCGTTCCGTGTTGTGGATTCCAAGATCGGACTTGATATCGACGTATCGATCCGCTGTTCAGGTGTCTATTCTTACAAGATTGCCGATCCGCTTTTGTTCTACTCTAATGTTTGCGGAAATGTGGAGCAGGAATACTCCAGAGAGGAACTGGATGCTACTCTTAAGACAGAGTTTATCTCTGCTCTTCAGCCGGCATTCGGACATTTGTCTGAACTGGAGCTTCGTCCGAATCAGATCGTGACACATAATACAGATCTTGAAAATGCGATGAATACGGCACTCTCAGAAAAATGGGGCGCACTTCGCGGACTGAAGGTTGTAAGTATTGCCCTTGGATCTGTGACACTTCCGGATGAAGATGCAGAACTTATAAAACAGGCTCAGCGTACAGCGATCATGCGCGATCCTACAATGGCAGCAGCAACGCTGGTCGGAGCACAGGCTGATGCAATGAAGACTGCAGCCGGTAATCAGGCCGGTGCAATGACAGGCTTCATGGGCATGGGCATGGCAATGAATCAGGGCGGCGGTATGAACGCACAGAATTTATTTGCAATGGGTCAGCAACAGCAGGAGCAACAGGCACAGCAGATGACGGCGCAACAGGCTGCACAACAGGCCGTTCAGCAGCCGGCACCGCAGGCAGACGGATGGAAGTGCAGCTGCGGAAACTTTGTTACCGGCAAGTTCTGTCCGGAATGCGGAAGCAAGAAACCGGAACCACAGCCGGCACCGGGTGCATGGAAATGTAAATGCGGAGCCACAGCAACCGGTAAGTTCTGTCCGGAATGCGGATCACCAAAACCGGTAGAGGAAGAAGGATGGACCTGTTCTTGCGGTTCAGTGAATAAAGGAAAATTCTGCCAGAACTGTGGAGCAAAGAAACCGGAAGGCGCACCGCTTTACCGTTGTGATAAATGTGGATGGGAACCGGAAGACCCGACACACCCACCGAAATTCTGCCCAGAATGTGGCGACATCTTTGACGAGAACGACAGACAGTAATTCGCGGGAGAGGAGGGAATTCTATGTTTAGACTCCCATCAGAAAAAGAGGAACATAAGACCACAATCGGTGCTTTGATTTTAAGTATCTTCATTATTATCGCAGGAATCGGCGGCATGATATATACGAAGCATGAAAGCAGTGAGTTTAAGAATTCCACGGATGTTCGAACGCTTCATGCAACCGTTTACAGTTGTGAACAAACGAAAGAAAAAGATGATAAGGGAGACCGAAAAGAAAAATATAAAGTAAGGTTTACTTATGAAATCGATGGAACGACATATGATGATTTTGATACTTACTATAAAGAAATCAGGAAAGGGGATACTGTACTGATCACTGTTTACCGGAACTCTAAAGGAAAATACAAATTGGAACCGGGACCAACTCCGATTTACTTTTTTGCATTTGCTGCAATGATTCCGCTAGGTCTCATTGGTTTCATTGGATTAAGTAAAGATCTTATCAAGTATCACCGGGAAGAAAAAGAGGGTAGAAGACTGTAAGTATGGAAGGAGGGAGTTGCGTGAAGGTACTTTCAGATAAAGCACAAAATAAGGTGATATGTGTATTCTTACTGATTGGTTCGATTGGGCTCGTTGTATATGGAGTTACTCATATTTTTTCCAGTATAGAATATAAACTATCTTCCGATGTTCGTCAGGTAACCGCCGTTGTAAAAGATTATCAGATAAGTGTTAAGACCGATGAAAATGGCGATGAAGATGTAAAGTATCACGCAATTCTGTCCTTTGAAGTGGATGGAAAAACTTATACAGGAAAAGATGTATTTTCCAGAGATATATCCCGGGGGGATGAAGTGACAGAGAAGGCTTACCGGGCTTTGAATGGAGAATACAAGCTTTACACAGGCGATATAGGTGATAACATTACCTCCGTTATGATGATCCCGGCGGGAATCATTATCTCCATATTCCTGATCTATGAAATATTTGGTAAGAGCAAAGAGAAGGAACAAGAGGAACAATAGGTCAACCAGATAGAATGATAGATGAGGAGGGATAAATATGGGATTGTCAGAGGCGATGCTGTTTGCGTTTGCAGCCACCATAATCTGTGCGTTTGCCATTGCTGAGAAAATCATTGACATAGACTTTGAACAGTTTATGCCAAAGAATTTGAAAAAAGCAAAAATGAAAAGAATTCTTGCAAAGCGTGAAACACCGTTGCAAGGGGCAAGGCTTCAGAAGGACATCAAGGATTCCTTTGAAAATGTATTACTTCCACTTGGAAAAGCAGATAAGGGTTATCTTCCAAAGAGAATGGATCTTACATTTCGCAGAAAGATGGTTCATCAGGTGGAACTGCTGGGAAAGCGTAAGCTTTGCCGAGATATCCAGGTGACGGACGTTGTACCACTTCCAAAAAATAATTTCAAAAGATGGAATGATGACGGACGGGAGTGGAGGGAGTCTATCCTGCAATGTAGTTCTTTGGAACGTCTTATTTCTCCTCAATCTGGTAAGACAGTGCATCAGATCTATCGGAAAAACAGTTACCTTCGGATTCTTCAGTCAAGGCATATCCGTCATTCTGACCGTCAGGGTAAGAACAAGGAATTTTATTCCGATAAAGGGACGATCATCTGTCCATCCTGTGGAGCTGAGGTGGAACTGAGCAGTCAGCAAGTCATCTGTCCATATTGTGGCGGTGTGATACAAAGTGAATTCTACGACTGGCAGACAGAGGTATTCGAAATTTATGAGAAAATGGGTGCGAACATGCAATACGGACTATTATTGCTTGCTTACTCGGGCATCATGTTCCTGTGTCTGACCTTGTGCCTTTACCTGATTAAAGACACGGATATTTCTCTTACTATAGGTGTAATTGCTACACTGCTTATACTTCTGGGAATTGCGAAAATTTTTCAATCCAAGGAAGAGAAACAGGAAAAGCTGCCGAAGGAGATCGTCAGATACTCGGAAAATTATTTGAGATCCTGCATCAATGATGCACTTTATAAGGATGTAAACAAGCCGGATCTGATGGATTATGGAATCGGATCGATCATACTTAAAAATGTTATAAATACAGACAAAACAACAGAAATCACCGCTACGGCATATGGAAGTGAAACCTACCTGCCTGAGAGTGGAAAACCGTATATAAAGAAAACAAAAACGACACTCGTTTTGCAGAGGGCGAGATATCCAGAAAGAAGGAAGACGGACGGAGCATTTTTCAAGGAAAAAGATTGCCCATCTTGTGGAGCCAATTTCATACCGGATGAACACAATTGTTGTTCCTTCTGTGGTTATAGCTTCCAGGTAGACAATGCCAAATGGGTCGTAAAAGCAACAGGAGAATCATAAACAAGAAAAGAAAATGTCCGGAAATCCGGTATTGGCTGAAAGGAGGATGAATTATGCAAACAAATGTGCAATCTATGGCGACCGTACAGAGTGGATCCGGAGAGCGGACGAAGCACTTGCGGAATTTGATCGACAGGCGCATTAAGAGAGGAGGATTTTTATGGCAGGCTTGCAGGAATATAAATGTCCCTGCTGTGGCGGTGCGATAGCCTTTGACAGTACGATCCAGAAGATGAAGTGTCCGTATTGCGACACAGAGTTCGAAATGGACGCATTGAAGGGATATGATGCCGAACTGCAGGACGAAGAAACAGACAGCATGGAATGGGAAACCGCAGCAGGCGGTGAATGGGGAGAAGGAGAAACGGATGGTCTGCGTACTTATGTGTGTAAATCCTGTGGAGGAGAAATTGTAGGTGACGCAAATACAGCGGCAACATCCTGCCCATTCTGTGATAATCCAATCGTTATGATGGGACAATTCTCCGGCTCCCTGAAACCGGATCTGGTCATTCCGTTTAAACTGGATAAAAAAGCAGCAAAAGAAGGGCTCATGAAGCATCTTACAGGAAAACGTCTTCTGCCGAAGATTTTTAAGGATCAGAACCATATTGACGAGATCAAAGGAGTCTATGTACCGTTCTGGCTATTTGATACCGATGTAGACGCTAAGGTCCGTTATAAGGCAACCAAGATCCGTACTTGGAGTGACAGTGATTACAATTATACCCAGACCAGTTATTATATGGTGCACAGAGGCGGAAGTGTTGGATTTGAATACGTTCCGGTAGATGGCTCTACAAAAATGGCGGATGATCTGATGGAATCCATCGAACCGTTTAACTGTGGGGAGGCAGTGGATTTCCAGACGGCTTATCTTGCCGGTTACCTGGCAGATAAGTATGATGTGACTGCAGAAGAAAGCATTGACCGGGCGAATGAGCGTGTGAAAAAATCTACGGAGCAGGCATTTGCCGAAACAGTCATTGGTTACGATACTGTAGTAGCTGAAAATACCAGTGTGCAGTTCCATGGCGGAAAAGCCAAGTATGCTTTATATCCGGTGTGGCTTTTAAATACCACATGGAATGGTAACAAATATACATTTGCAATGAACGGACAGACCGGAAAATTCGTCGGCGACCTGCCGGTAGATAAGGCGGCAGCAACTCGTTGGACACTGATGCTGGCAACCACGTTCACGGCAGTAACCTACGGTGCAGCAACACTTCTGCACTTTCTCGGACTGTTTTAGGGGGTGACGGAATGAAAAAGAAAATAATATCACTTCTGCTTGTTCTGGCCCTTTGCCTGGGGATGACGTTTTCGGTTTCAGCCGAAGATGCAGAAGGATTTGCAAATGATTATTGTCGTGTGCAGGACATGGCGGGACTTATGACGGATAGTGAGGAAGCAAAATTAAATGACATACTTGATGAACTGAGTATCCGACAGAAAATGGATGTTGTCGTTGTGACAACAAATACGCTGGATGAAAAAACGGTGCAAGAATACGCCGATGATATTTATGATTACGGAAACTTCGGATATGGACAGGATAAGGATGGAATCCTTCTTCTCATTAGTCTGGGAGAAGAGAATGACTGTTATATTTCAACCTGTGGTTACGGAATCACAGCTTTTACCGATGCAGGGATCAAATACATTTCAAAAGAAATGACGAGTGATCTGAAGGATGGAAATTATTTTTCGGCATTTCAGACTTTTTCAGAGCTGTGTGACGAATTCATTACACAGGCAAGAAACGGAAAGCCGTATGACAGGAAAAGTCTTCCAAAGGAGCCATTATCCCCAATCTGGATTCTGATCTCCCTTGGGGTAGGAGTTGTTCTGTCACTTGTCATTGTCGGTAGGATGAAGGCACAGCTTAAAACGGTTCGTTTTCAGGCGGCAGCAGGCAGCTATGTAAAAGACGATAGTCTGGATATTACAGAAAGCAGAGATATGTTCCTTTATGAAACGACTTCGAAAACGGCGAAAGAAAAGAAGAGCTCTTCCGGCGGCAGCAGTACACATACTTCTTCATCAGGAAGAACCCACGGTGGCGGAGGCAGCAAATTTTAGGGAAAATACCTCCTGTCATTTGTTTTAGATTGGATTTTTGCGTTGACGGTAAGTTGGAAAATGTGCTATACTGTATCACATAATGAGCAAAGAAGGAGGATATTACAATGAAACACATTAAAACATTGAATACACAGACTCTGAACAATACAGTAAAGAAGGGCGGATGCGGAGAATGCCAGACATCCTGTCAGTCAGCATGCAAGACTTCTTGTACAGTAGGAAATCAGACTTGCGAACACAGCAAATAAGAGATATTTGTAAGTGTAGTGAATAAGTATGACAAGCAGGCAGCGGCTTTAAAGCCGCTGTCATTTGACGTATGAGGAAAAATTTGAAAAATAAGGATAGAAAGGGGTACCGGTTGTGATTCATCAGTACCAGAACAATGGATATAATATTGTACTTGATGTCAACAGCGGATGCGTTCATGTAGTGGACGAGCCGGGGTACGAAGTTATTGCATGTCTGAACCGTATGAACGAGAATCAGACAGTGCAGACGCTGAAAGAAGAAAGTACATGGAACCAGCTGAAAGATGAGCTGGAAGGGAAATATTCCGAAGAAGAACTCAGAGATATATTGGATGATGTGACAGAGCTGACTGCAAACGGACAGCTTTTTGTTGTTGATACATATGAACCTTTTATCGGGGAGGTTATCAAGCGTAAGACGGTTGTGAAGGCACTCTGCCTGCATATCGCACACGACTGCAATCTTGCCTGCAAATACTGTTTTGCAGAAGAAGGAGAGTATCACGGAAGAAGAGCGCTTATGACTTATGAAGTTGGTAAGAAAGCCCTGGATTTTCTGATCGCCAATTCCGGAACAAGAAGGAATCTGGAAGTTGATTTCTTTGGTGGAGAACCACTTATGAACTGGCAGGTTGTCAAAGACCTGGTCGCATACGGAAGAGAGCAGGAAAAGCTTCATGATAAGCACTTCCGTTTTACTGTAACTACGAACGGAGTGCTTCTGAATGATGAGATTCAGGAGTTTATCAATAAAGAGATGGATAACGTGGTCATCAGCCTTGACGGACGTAAGGAAGTAAATGACAGAATGCGTCCTTTCAGAAACGGAAAAGGAAGCTATGATCTGATCGTTCCAAAGTTCCAGAAGCTTGCTGATTCACGTAATCAGGAGCGCTACTATATCCGCGGAACATTTACCAGAAACAATCTGGATTTTTCAGAGGATGTAAAGCATTTTGCAGAGCTTGGCTTCAAGCAGATGTCGATCGAACCGGTTGTCGGGGATGAATCTGATCCGTATGCAATTCGTGAAGAAGATCTTCCACAGATCTTTGATGAGTATGATAAGCTTGCAAGATATATCATCGAGAAAGACAAAAAGGGAGAAGGATTCAATTTCTTCCACTTCATGATCGACCTGGAAGGAGGACCTTGTCTGTACAAACGTCTGTCCGGATGTGGTTCGGGAACAGAATACCTTGCTGTTACACCATGGGGAGATTTCTATCCGTGTCATCAGTTTGTAGGTGATGAAAATTTCCTGATGGGAAATGTAAACGAAGGAATTACAAGACCGGAGATCGCAGATGAGTTCCGTTGCTGCAATGTATATACCAAAGAAAAATGCAAGAAATGTTTTGCAAGATTCTACTGCAGTGGCGGGTGTATGGCAAACGCATACAAGTATGCAGACGGATTAAATGATTCTTATGATCTGGGCTGTGAGATGGAACGTAAGCGCGTAGAATGCGCGATTATGATAAAGGCTGCAATGGCAGACGAAAACTAAGAAAGGGACTTGGACATGAAGAAGAGTAAAGGAATAGTAAGCCTTGTTCTGATTGCTGCACTTTTAGGACTTCTTGGATTTACCTGCTGGCAGGGATTTGGTTCCTCCCACACAGGTTCCACAAGAAATATTAATCTTGGTCTTGACCTTGCCGGTGGTGTCAGCATCACTTATCAGGCAAAAGACAAGAATCCTTCCGCAGAAGATATGAAGGATACCATCTACAAGCTGCAGAAGCGTGTAGAGCAGTACAGCACAGAGGCGAGTGTATATCAGGAAGGGGACGACCGGATCAATATTGAGATCCCGGGCGTATCAGATGCGAATAAGGTACTGGAAGAACTTGGAAAACCTGGATCACTGGTGTTCCAGGATGCAGATGGCAACACCGTTCTTGAAGGAACAGATGTTAAAAATGCAGAGGCCCAGACGCAGGAAAACTCTACGACTAAGAATAAAGAATATGTAGTTGCCCTGCAGCTTACCAAAGAAGGAACAACCAAATTTGCAGAAGCAACAGCAGCAAATGTAGGAAAACAGATTTCCATTATTTATGATGGACAGACAATCAGTTCACCAAGAGTTAATCAGGCGATCGAAGGCGGAGAAGCCGTTATCACAGGGATGTCAAGCTATGAAGAAGCAGACAATCTTGCAGCTACCATCCGAATCGGTGGACTTTCTCTGGAACTGGAAGAACTTCGCTCTAATGTAGTAGCTGCACAGCTCGGAGAAGAAGCAATCAGCACAAGCTTAATGGCTGGTGCCATCGGACTTGCCATCATCTTCGTATTTATGTGCTTCGTATATCTGCTTCCGGGACTTGCAGCAGGTCTTGCACTTCTGATCTATACAGGACTGATCCTGGTGCTTTTAAATGCATTCAATATCACTCTTACCCTTCCGGGTATTGCAGGTATTATTCTTGGAATCGGTATGGCGGTGGATGCCAACGTTATCATTTTCGCCCGTGTGCGTGAAGAAGTGACAACAGGTATCAGTGTTAAGACTTCCCTGAAGAATGGTTTCCACAAAGCAATGTCTGCGATCGTTGACGGTAACGTAACAACTCTGATCGCTGCAGCTATTCTCTGGTTCAAGGGTTCAGGTTCTGTAAAAGGATTTGCACAGACACTGGCACTTGGTATTGTTGTGTCAATGTTTACGGCACTTGTTATTACCAGGATCATCATTTTCTCGCTGTATGCGATTGGTCTTCGTGATGTGAAATTTTATGCGAAGAAATTCAAAAAAGAAAGAAAAATTATCGACTTCCTCGGAAAGAAAGCCATTTTCTTTGCAATATCAATTGCTGTGATCGCAGCAGGTTTTGTGACAATGGGAGTCCAGTCGGGAAAAGGTGAAGGTGCGCTGAACTACAGCCTGGAATTCAAGGGTGGTACGGCTACAACCGTAACATTTGATAAAGATTACTCGATCAAAGAGATTGATTCAAAGATCGTTCCGGTTGTAGAAGATGTGACCGGAGATCACAATGTACAGGCACAGAAAGTAAAAGACAGCAATCAGATTATCATCAAGACACAGACGCTGAATCTTGACGAAAGAGAAGCACTTAACAATGCGCTTGCTGATAAATTTGGTGTAGACACATCGACAATTACAGCAGAAAATATCAGTTCTACGGTAAGCTCCGAGATGAGACAGGATGCGATCATTGCAGTTATCATTTCAGCGATCTGTATGCTGATCTATATCTGGTTCCGGTTCAAAGATGTACGTTTCGCATCAAGTGCGGTTCTTGCTCTTTTACACGATTTGTTATTTGTGCTTACATTCTATGCACTTGCAAGAACATCTGTCGGTAATACATTTATCGCATGTATGCTGACAATCCTTGGATATTCTATCAATGCGACGATCGTTATTTTCGACCGTATCCGTGAAGAGCTTCGGGTCATGAAGAGAAGCGATGATCTGAAAGCGCTTGTAAACAGAAGTATCACTTATACACTGACAAGAAGTATTTACACAACATTTACTACATTTGTCATGGTAGCGGTTCTTTATATCATGGGTGTAAGCTCTATTAAAGAATTTGCAGCACCTCTTATGGTTGGTATTGCAGGTGGCGGATATTCATCTGTATGTATCACCGGTGCATTATGGTATGTAATGAAAACAAAAATCGGCGGCAAAAAAGCAGCGAAAAAGAAATAACTGACAGAAAATGAGGTGTCGGAGGAGAATCCTCCGGCATCTTTGTATTATCTGACTACCAAAGAAAGGAAAAGAGAAAATGGAGAACTGGGTACTTCTGAGAAAAGGAGCGGATTTTCAGCATATCAGTGAGAAATTCCATATCAGTCCGCGAGTGGCTTCCCTGATAAGAAACCGGGATGTGATCGGGGATGATGCGATCGAGAAATATTTAAACGGTACGATCGCCGATCTGTACGATGGAATGCTGATGAAGGATATGGACAAGGCAGTAGCGGTTCTTGGAGAAAAGATAAAAGAAAATGCAAAAATCAGAATCATCGGAGACTATGATATTGATGGAATCCAGTCGACCTATATTCTTCTGGAGGGATTCCGGATGCTCGGAGCTGATGTGGACAGTGACATTCCGGATCGTATGAAGGACGGGTATGGTCTGAACCGGAACCTGATCGACCGGGCGCTGGAGGCCGACGTGGATACGATCATTACCTGTGATAACGGGATTGCGGCGGCAGAGGAGATCGCCTATGCAAAAAGTATGGGAATGACGATTGTGGTGACGGATCATCATGAGGTCCCGTATACGGAAATTGGCACGGGACGAAGATATATTCTGCCGGAGGCAGATGCGGTTGTGGATCCGAAGCAGGAGGACTGTACTTATCCGTTCAAAGGGCTGTGCGGGGCTGCGGTTGCTTACAAGCTGGTGGAGGCTCTGATGGAAGCCATGGGAAAAGATGCGGAAGATGCAGATTATCTGATGGAAAATGTGGCAATCGCAACGATCGGTGATGTTATGGATCTGGTGGACGAAAACCGTATTTTCGTTAAACAGGGACTGGATATGCTGAAACGGACGGAGAATCTGGGACTGAAGGCGCTGATGGAATGTACTGGTGTGAATGTAGATAAGCTGTCTCCGTATCACATTGGATTTGTGATCGGTCCGTGTATGAATGCCAGTGGAAGATTGGATACAGCAAAGCGTGCCCTGGAGCTTCTGGAGGCAAAGAAAGTGGCGGAGGCGGATCTGCTGGCAGGTGATCTGAAAGCACTCAATGACAGCCGGAAGGATATGACGGCGCAGGCGGTAGAAGAGGCGTTTATCCAGGTGGAGAACAGTGAACTTAAGGATGCAGACGTGCTGGTGGTCTACCTGCCGGAATGTCATGAAAGCCTTGCCGGGATCGTGGCAGGAAGGATCCGGGAAAAATATTACCGTCCGGTCTTTGTGCTGACGAAGGGCGCGGAAGATTTAAAGGGCTCAGGAAGATCGATCGAGACCTGGCACATGTATGAAGGACTGAACCGGGTAAAGCATCTGTTGTCAAAATTTGGCGGGCATAAGATGGCGGCAGGTCTCTCCATGCCGGAGGAGAATCTGGAACAGTTCCGTAAGGAGATTAACGAAAAATCCGGGATCACACCAGAGGATCTGAATGAAAAGATTGCCATAGATATGCAGCTCCCGTTTGAATGTGTCAATGAAAAATTTATCGGAGAGCTTGCGGTTCTGGAACCATTTGGCAAAGGAAATGCACGTCCGGTCTTTGCAGAAAGACAGGTACAGGTGGAAAGTGCGAGAATCCTTGGCAAGAATAAAAATGTGCTGAAGTTGCAGGTGAAGGATCTTCACGGTACAAGGATGGATGCCATGTATTTTGGAGATGTGAATACCTTTGTGGAATATGTGCGTGAAAAGTTTGGAGATATTGCCTGTGAGTGTCTGCTGCGCGGACATGGGCATGGAATTGTTATGGCATTTACCTATTATCCTGATATCAATGAGTATCAGGGAGTCCGTAAGCCACAGATTGTGATCCAAAATTATAAATAATTTGAAAAACAGCAATTTTATGCTATACTAATAGATATTGCATATATTTGTAGGTAAGGTGGAGAAGAAAGATGAAAAAACTTGAAGAATATGTTGTCAGCATTCCGGATTATCCGGAAAAAGGAATTATTTTCAGAGATGTAACCAGCATTCTTGAAGATCCGGAAGGGCTTCAGCTTTCCATTCGGGAACTGCAGGATAAGCTTGAAGGCATGGATTTCAACATCGTGATCGGACCGGAGTCCAGAGGATTTATTTTTGGAATGCCGATTGCATATAATCTGCAAAAAGCATTTGTGCCGATCCGTAAAAAAGGAAAGCTTCCTTGTGAGACAGCATCAATCAAGTATGATCTGGAATATGGAAGTGCAGAGATCGAGATCCACAAGCGTTCGATCAAACCGGGAGACAAGGTTGTGATCGTAGATGACCTGATGGCAACAGGCGGTACGGCAGAAGCAATGATCAAACTGATCGAAGGACTTGGCGGTGAGGTTGTAGAAGTTCTCTGCCTGATCGAACTGATGGGATTAAAAGGACGGGAAAAACTGAAAGGATACAAAGTAGATTCCGTAATCCAGTATCCGGGAAACTAATGAGAAAGAAGGGAAGGCTATGGCAGACGATATCGGAATCCAGCAGGAGATGCTGATCGAACCAACACATAAAAAACTGGAGATCGTAGATGGTCATGCGGTAAAGGATGTGGAAGATTATCAGAATCCGGAACTGCTCTATAAAAGTCTGATCGAGCGAGTCAGAAAGTACCATCCTTCGGCGGACGTCTCTATGATCGAAAAAGCATATCATATTGCAAGAGATGCGCATAAAGGGCAGACACGGAAATCCGGAGAAGAGTATATTATCCATCCTCTGTGGGTAGGAATCATTCTGGCACAACTGGAGATGGACAAAGAGACGATCGTTGCCGGCATCCTTCATGATGTGGTAGAAGACACGGTGATGACGGACGAAGAAATCCGTCAGGAATTCGGAGATGAGGTGGCTCTTCTGGTAGACGGTGTCACAAAGCTGGGACAGCTTTCCTATTCAGCGGATAAGCTGGAGGTCCAGGCTGAGAATCTTCGTAAGATGTTCCTTGCGATGGCAAAAGATATCCGTGTTATCATCATCAAGCTTGCCGACCGTCTGCACAATATGCGTACCCTGCAGTATATGCGACCGGAGAAGCAGTTGGAAAAAGCAAAAGAAACCATGGATATCTATGCTCCGATCGCACAACGGCTTGGTATTTCCAAGATCAAGACAGAGCTTGATGACCTGGCACTCAAATATTCCCAACCGGAGGTTTTTAACGATCTGGTAAAGCAGATCAATGCAAGAAAAACGGAAAGGGAAGAATTTGTCCAGCAGATCGTGGATGAGGTTTCCACGCATATGAAGAATGCGAACATTGATGCAGAAGTGAACGGACGTGTGAAGCATTTCTTCAGCATTTATAAGAAGATGGTGAACCAGGATAAGACGGTGGATCAGATCTATGATTTGTTTGCAGTCCGTATTATCGTAGATTCTGTAAAAGACTGTTATGCGGCGCTTGGAGTTATCCATGAGATGTATACACCGGTACCGGGACGTTTTAAAGATTATATTGCAATGCCGAAGGCAAATATGTACCAGTCTCTGCATACGACTCTGATGAGTTCGATCGGTCAGCCGTTTGAGATCCAGATCCGTACAAAAGAGATGCATAAAACTGCTGAATACGGTATTGCGGCACACTGGAAATATAAAGAGTCTGAAGATGGAAAGAAGAGCGTTGAAGCGAAGGAAGAAGAGAAACTGAGCTGGCTTCGTCAGATTCTGGAATGGCAGCGAGACATGTCAGACAACCGGGAATTTCTGAATCTTCTGAAAGGAGACCTGGATCTATTTGCAGAGGATGTATACTGCTTTACACCGAATGGAGATGTCAAGAACCTGCCGAACGGTTCTACGCCGGTTGACTTTGCCTATGCGATCCATACTGCGGTTGGCAACAAGATGGTAGGTGCCAGAGTCAATGGCAAGCTGGTCAATATCGATTACAAGATCCAGAACGGGGACCGAATCGAGATCCTGACTTCGCAGAACTCCAAAGGACCGAGCCGTGACTGGCTGAGTATCGTCAAGAGTACCCAGGCGAAGAACAAGATCAACCAGTGGTTTAAGAAAGAATTCAAAGAAGAAAATATTGTACGTGGTAAGGAAATGCTCGCCACGTACTGTAAGGCAAAAGGATTTGTACTCTCGGATCTGATGAAACCGAAATATATGCAGATCGTGCAGGAAAAGTACGGCTTTAAGGACTGGGATTCGATCCTTGCAGCACTTGGACATGGCGGATTGAAGGAAGGGCAGATCGTCAACCGTCTTGCAGAAGAATACAGTAAGGATCACCGAAAAGAACTGACCGACGAAAGTGTTCTGGAAAAGGTTGCGGAAGCGGCAAAGAACAAGGTGCATATCACCAGATCCAAGAGTGGTATCGTGGTCAAGGGAATCGACGATATGGCAGTGCGTTTTTCCAGATGCTGCAATCCGGTGCCGGGAGATGAGATCGTTGGCTTTATCACCCGCGGACGCGGAATGTCAATCCACCGGACGGACTGTGTCAATATCATTCATCTGTCAGAAGCGGAAAGGGTGCGTCTGATCCCGGCAGAATGGGAAAAACCGGAGGAAGGTACAGATACCGGAAGCTATCTGGCTGAGATCAAGATGTATGCAAATGACAGGCAGGGACTTCTGATGGATATGTCTAAGGTGTTCACGGAGATGAATATTGATGTGAAGTCTATGAATGTAAGAACCAGCAAACAGGGAACAGCAACAATCGAAGCCGGATTTATTGTCCGGGGAAGAGAGGAGCTTGGAAAAGTGATTGGAAAGCTCCGGCAGATCGTCGGCGTGCTGGATATAGAACGAGCAGTGGGGTAAAAAGAAATGAAAATCGAAAAATTTGTAACAGGAATTATCAGTACCAATTGTTACATTGTTACTAATGAAGAAACAAAAGAGACCGTGATCGTTGATCCGGCAAACCTGTCAAAAGCGATGATCGGTTATATCGAAGAGGAAGAGCTTGTAATTAAGGCAATTCTTCTGACTCATGCGCATTTTGATCATATCATGGGAATCGATAAAGTGATCGACCGGTATGGAGAAATGCCGGTTTACGTAGAAGAATCTGATCTGGAGCTTCTTCACACACCGTCTATGAATGAGTCAACGGTATATACAAATGGCTACAGCTACCCGGGTGGAGACGTGATCCATGATGGAGATGTGCTTCATCTGATCGGAGAAGATTTCCGGGTGATCCATACACCGGGACATACACAGGGCGGCGTATGCTACTATGTAGAAAAAGAGGGAGTACTTTTCAGTGGAGATACATTGTTCTGTTGTTCAGTCGGAAGAAGTGATTTTGCAACCAGTAGCACTTCTGCACTGATTCGTTCGATCAAGGAAAAGCTGTTCCTGCTTCCGGATGAAACAAAGGTATTCCCGGGACATATGGGCGCAACAACGATTGGCAACGAAAAAGTGAACAACCCGTATGTATAGAGGAGCAGAGAAATGATTCGGATCAGCTGTAAGAATGAACGTTTCACCTACGACATGTATCATATCGTAAAGTCATTTCTTCCTGATGCCGAGATCAGCCAGAAGGTAGATCCAGAACAGGAACTTCTGATCGAGATGACCGCAGAAGAGGAACCAGATCTGGAAGAGCAGGCATGTGATAAAAAGGTCCGGTGGACCTTTTTTCATTGCAGGGAGGCTGAAATCGCAGACATCAGCGAAAAAAGAGAACAAAAGCGTTATATCAATAAAAAATTATATCAGACCCTGGTCAAAAAGACCGGAGAAGAACATGCATGGGGGAATATGACAGGTGTCCGCCCCACAAAGATGATCATGGAAAGACTGGAAGAAGGTTCTTCTGAGGAAGAAATCATCCGGTATATGCATGATACCTATGTGGTAAGCGAGAAAAAAGCAATGCTTGGTATCGAGATTGCAAAGCGGGAAAAAGCCCAGCTTGACAAGCTGGATTATGAAAATGGATACAGTCTTTATATCGGAATTCCGTTCTGCCCGACAACCTGCAGTTACTGCTCCTTTACTTCTTATCCGGTTGCAAAATGGCAGGACCGGATGGATGAATATGTAGATGCACTTTTAAAAGAGCTTGCATTTATTGTAGAGGTTTCAAAAGAAAAGCATCTTAATGCGATTTATATGGGAGGCGGTACGCCGACAACCCTGAGTGCACAGCAGATGGACCGGGTTTTGAGTTTCCTGGAAGAACATTTTTCCTTTGAACATCTGAAAGAATATACGATCGAAGCCGGAAGACCGGACAGTATTACTGAGGACAAGCTGCGAGTGATCCGAAAGCATGGAGTTGGCAGAATTTCCATCAATCCACAGACCATGCAGCAGAAGACACTGGATGTGATCGGAAGACGTCACACAGTGGAGGATGTAGTCCGCATTTTCCATCTGGCAAGAGAACTGGGATTCGACAATATCAATATGGATCTGATCGCAGGTCTTCCGGGAGAACATCCGGAGGAAATGGAAGATACTCTTCGTCAGATCAAAGAGCTTGCACCGGATAGTTTGACGGTCCATGCACTTGCAATGAAACATGGTTCGAGACTGACACGCGAACGGGCTGCAAGCACAGAAAAACAAAATTACAAACAGATGGCAAGAGAGCTGGAAGAGATGATCGATATGGCACGTAAGGCGGCCGGTGAGATGGGACTTTATCCGTATTATCTCTACAGACAAAAAAATATTGCAGGAAATTTTGAAAATGTAGGTTACGCAAAGGTTGACAAAGCGGGAATTTACAATATACTGATTATGGAGGAAAAGCAGTCCATCGTTGCTGCCGGTGCAGGCGCATCGACTAAGGTGATGCTTCCGTATGAGATTCCGGCGCCCGGAAGTAAAAACGGGCGGATGACGAATCTGATAAGAATAGAAAATGTCAGAGATGTGGGAGAATATATTTCCCGTATCGATGAGATGATAGAGCGAAAAGGAGAATGGTTATGGCATTAAAGAAAAAACCGGTTACCGGCATGAAAGACATGCTCCCGAAAGAAATGGAAATCAGAGATTATGTGATCCAGATGATCAAGGATACCTATAAGACATTTGGATTTACTTCCATAGAGACACCGTGTGTGGAACACATTGAGAACCTGTGCAGCAAACAGGGTGGCGACAATGAAAAACTGATCTTCAAGATTCTGAAGAGAGGGGAAAAACTGAAAATTGCTGAGGCAAAAGAAGAAATCGATCTGGTAGACGGAGGACTTCGTTATGACTTGACAGTTCCACTTGCAAGATACTATGCAAATCATGCAAATGAACTGCCGTCACCGTTTAAGGCACTTCAGATTGGCAATGTATGGAGAGCAGACCGTCCACAGAGAGGACGTTTCCGTCAGTTCATGCAGTGCGATATCGATATTTTAGGTGAGCCGGGTAATCTTGCAGAGATCGAACTGATCCTTGCAACTACGACCATGCTTGGAAAGATGGATTTCCACAATTTTACGGTATGTATCAATGACCGTAATATCTTAAAGGCGATGGCTGCATTCAGTGGATTTAAGGAAGAAGATTTCGACGAAGTATTTATCATCCTTGATAAGATGGATAAGATCGGCAAAGAAGGCGTAGGTGAAGAACTGGTTGAGATGGGTTATACAAAAGAAAATGTAGATACTTATCTTGGACTCTTTGATGAGATCAACCCGGATGTTGATGGAATCCGTTTCTGCAAAGAAAAGCTGGCAGGATTCCTTGATGAGAAGACAGCTGACAGCATGGAAATGATCATTTCCAGCGTAGAAAGTGCAAAAGAGGCAGATTTCAAAGTAAAATTTGATCCGACGCTGGTACGTGGACAATCTTACTATACAGGAACCATTTTTGAAGTAACGATGGATGAATTTGGCGGCTCTGTTGCAGGTGGCGGACGTTACGATAAGATGATCGGTAAATTCACAGGGCAGGACACACCGGCATGTGGATTCTCAATCGGATTTGAGCGTATTGTCATGCTGCTTCTGGAAAATGGATATGAGATTCCTTCCAAGCGCCAGAAAAAAGCATATCTTCTTGAAAAGAATATGCACAAGGAAGGCATCCTCAAAGTACTTGAGATGGCAAAAGCTGACCGCGCAGCCGGGAAACAGGTTCTGGTGGTCAATATGAAGAAGAACAAGAAATTCCAGAAGGATCAGCTGATCGCAGAAGGATATGAAGATATCACAGACTGCTACAAAGATTCCGTTATGGATTTATAAGGAAAGAGAAACGCAGGAGGATAAATTAGAATGGCAGAGTCAATGACAGGACTGAAAAGAACACATCGGTGTGCAGAGCTTTCAGAGGCAAACATCGGTGAAAAAGTAACCATCATGGGATGGGTACAGAAGAACAGAAATAAAGGTGGACTGGTTTTTGTAGATGTACGTGACCGTTCCGGACTGATCCAGGTTGTTTTTGAAGAGGGAAGTACAGATAAAGCGCTTCTTGAGAAGGCAGCAAAGCTTAGAAGTGAGTTTGTTGTAGCAATCGTGGGAACTGTTGAAAAACGTTCCGGTGCAGTTAATGAAAATCTTGCAACAGGTGCGATTGAGATCAAACCGGAAGAACTCAGAATTTTATCTGAATCTGAGACACCTCCGTTCCCGATCGAAGAGAATTCCAAGACAAAAGAGGAAGTACGTCTGAAATACCGTTTCCTTGATCTTAGAAGACCGGACATCCAGAGAAACCTGATGATGAGAAGCCGTGTGGCTACCCTCGCACGTCAGTTCATGGCAAAAGAAGGATTCCTTGAGATCGAGACACCGTTCCTGATCAAGAGTACACCGGAAGGTGCAAGAGATTACCTGGTACCGAGCCGTATTCATCCGGGAAGCTTCTATGCACTTCCGCAGTCACCGCAGATCTTCAAACAGCTGCTGATGTGCTCCGGATATGACCGCTATTTCCAGATCGTAAAATGTTTCCGTGATGAAGACCTTCGTGCAGACCGTCAGCCGGAATTTACACAGATGGATATGGAACTTTCTTTTGTAGATGTTGATGATGTCATTGATATCAATGAGAGACTGCTTGCACATCTGTTCAAAGATGTACTGGATATCGATGTACAGCTCCCGATTCAGAGAATGACCTGGCAGGAAGCAATGGACAGATTCGGTTCTGATAAACCGGATATCCGTTTCGGCATGGAGCTGGTTAATGTGACAGAGACTGTCAAAGACAGCGAATTTGTTGTATTTAAGAATGCGATTGAAGCAGGCGGAACTGTCCGTGGTATCAACGCAAAAGGCCAGGGTGGCATGGCCAGAAAGAAGATCGACAAGCTGGTTGATTTTGCAAAAGGTTATGGAGCAAAGGGACTTGCTTATATTGCAATCCATGAAGACGGAACTGTCAAATCTTCTTTCTCAAAATTCATGACGGAAGAAGAGACAGCAGCGCTGATTAAAGCGATGGCTGGAGAGAATGGAGACCTTCTTCTCTTTGCGGCAGATAAGAATAAAGTTGTATGGGATGTTCTTGGTGCACTCAGACTGGAACTGGCACGCCAGATGGAACTCCTTGATAAGAATGAATACAAATTCCTGTGGATCACAGAATTCCCGCTTCTTGAGTGGAGTGATGAACAGAACCGTTTCACAGCAATGCATCATCCGTTTACCATGCCGATGGAAGAAGATCTTCAGTACATCGACAGTGATCCGGGAAGAGTCCGTGCAAAAGCATATGACATCGTTCTGAATGGTAACGAGATCGGAGGCGGAAGTGTCCGTATCTTCAACCAGGAGATCCAGAGTAAAATGTTTGAAGTACTTGGATTCACACCGGAACAGGCACAGGAGCAGTTCGGATTCCTTCTGAATGCATTTAAATACGGTGTGCCGCCACACGCAGGACTTGCTTACGGTCTTGACCGTCTGGTTATGCTGATGGCAAAACAGGATAGCATCCGCGACGTGATCGCGTTCCCGAAGGTAAAAGATGCATCTGACCTGATGACAGAAGCACCGGAGAGAGTCGATCCGAAGCAGCTGGAAGAGCTTGGACTGGAGCTGGAAGAGCATACAGCGGACGCTGAATAAATTTTATAATTCAATTTTTAAAAATGAACATTTTTTCACAGAGAGCAAGATTGGCTGTCAAAGTGAAGAAATGTTCATTTCTTTTTTTATAGCGAAATTCTATAATAATGATAGTTGAAATAAAAGGAGGATGGGATATATGGCACATAAAATTTTAGAAGAAGCGCAGGAAATAAATGATCTACTTATAAAATGGAGAAGAGATCTTCATCAAATTCCTGAGACGGATCTGGAGCTTCCAAAGACTGTGGAATATATCAGTAAACGTCTGGATGAGATGAATGTAGAATACAAGGTATTTCCTGAGGTTTCAGTGATTATCGCTCAGATTGGAAAAGGGGATAAATGTTTTCTTCTGAGAAGTGATATGGATGCGCTTCCGGTAGAAGAGGAAACGGGACTTGAATTTGCATCAAAGAATGGCTGTATGCATGGATGCGGACATGATCTGCACGCTACGATCCTTCTTGGAGCGGCAAAAATTTTAAAGGCGCATGAAGAAGAACTGCCGGGCGTGGTCAAATTATTGTTCCAGCCAGGTGAGGAGACCTTCCGCGGAGCGAAAGCAGCAGTGGAAGCAGGAGTCCTGGAGAATCCGCATGTAGATGCTGCCTTTGCAGCGCATGTATTTGCGGCAATTCCATGTGGAACGATTGGATATGGTGTGGAAGCCATGGCATCTGTATATGGCTTTAAAATCACCCTTACAGGACGTGGCGGACACGGTTCTGCACCGGAGGGCTGTATTGACCCGATCAATGCTGGTGTAGAAGTTTATCATGCTCTTCAGGCACTGATCGCCAGGGAATGTCCACCATCAGCAGAGGCAGCACTTACAATTGGACAGTTTACAGCTGGTAATGCAGCAAATGTAATTCCGGAGCGCTGCGTGCTTCAGGGAACACTAAGGACATTTAATGAAGAAGTAAGGACGATGCTGATCCGGAGGATCAATGAAATTGTTCCGGCTGTTGCAGCAGCTTATCGTACTACATGTGAAATCGAAGAACTCAGCAATGTTCCGAGTGTAACTTGCAATGAAGAACTGAATGCAGAGTATATTAAAAGTGTTGAGTCTCTTGAGAATCCGGGAACAACGATTAACGGTGGATTTCATGTCATGGGATCCGAAGACTTTGCCGTGATTTCGGCAAAAATACCGGCAAGTTATTTTGTAGTCGGAGCCGGAGTGGAAGATCAGAGTAAATGGAAAGGACAGCATAATCCAAAGATTCTGTTTAATGAAAAAGCATTACCGCTTGGCGCAGCCATGTATGCGAAGATTGCAATGGACTGGCTGGCAAAATAGAAGAGTAGATCTATAAGATTAGAATAAATAAAAAGAAGGGATCAGACTTTTACAAAAAAGTGAAAGCGGATCCCTTTTTGTGTATCTGGCACAACTCTGACAAAAGGGGTCTTTTGATTTAATTAAAAGTTTAATCAGAAATTTACATGAATGAAAAAAGAGACTTATGAAAATCATAAGTCTCACAAAGAGCGACAGACGGGACTCGAACCCGCGACCTCCACCTTGGCAAGGTGGCGTACTACCAACTGTACTACTATCGCATCTATTAAATTGTGTTCATCAGAACAATATCTACTATACAGTACAAAGAAGGAATTGTCAACGAAAAAATGAAGAAATTCTGTTCTACTTTTTGCGGAGATTCAATAAGTTTTCTGTTAATCAGACAAAAAATGATTTTAACAGAATAATAGGTGAAGACAAGTAGAAAAGTCCGACATATAAAATTGAAAATATACTTGACCAATTGATAGATATATTGTATAGTATTTATTGTTCTGATGAACAACAAATAATGAATGCGATAGTAGTACAGTTGGTAGTACGCCACCTTGCCAAGGTGGAGGTCGCGGGTTCGAGTCCCGTCTGTCGCTCTTGAATTAAGAACTACATGTTGCGTGTGGTTCTTTTTTTGTGCATACAATGAGCCAAATACAGATTTTTACACCCATGCAGATTTGTGCTTGCACAAGGATCTGCATGGGTGTAAAAATCTGTATTTGGCGAATGTACATCATCGAGCTGCTAAGCGAGATGGTGTACGTTCGCCGGGGGTTCGTGTTCACACGAAACCCTGGCTCATTACTAACGTAAAAAAGGGCGTGTGAAAAAACGAAAGTTTTTCATGCGTCCTTTGCTTATGAATACAACAGTAGTTATAGTTCATAAAAAAG